>PWNO01000190.1 GCA_003557765.1 Bacteroidales bacterium | reverse complement strand
CTGAGAGGCTTGCGGCAAATAACCCATTCGCGGCCGCCCCCCGGGGAATTGCAGTTTACCGGTATAAAGCGGCTGCAAGCCGAGAATCAGCTTGATCAGCGTGGTTTTCCCTCCACCATTGGGCCCGATAATGCCAATAAAATCCTCCGGGTACACCTGAAGGTCCACATCGTTTAAGACCGTGGCTGCATGATATCCGGTAGAAGCAGATTCCAGATGAACCAAAGGCTTTTTCATGGCATTTAGTCTTGTTGAAAAAAGGGTTGAAGTTCGAATAAAGATGTCCACAAATGCACGCCAATGCCGCCTCAGGTATCCTCAAACGGCATACAGGCCAAGTCCTGTCACTGCAACTTCAAACCCATAAACCCGTTGTTTCCAGCGACCAGCAATCATCACCCGGTTTCAACCTGCAGACATGGATCATTGCATATGTTCTGCAAAGACATCCATAACATGGTTGACACTCCCGATCCAGTCATAGGCAAGCGGATTGATTTGCACCAGTTTCACGTCCGCTTCGGCACTGACCAGTTCAGCGCTTCGCATGTCAAATTCCTGCTGGATAAAGATCACCGAAGCACTGTGTGCCCTGGCTTCTGTGATGACTTGCCGCAGCAAGGCCGGCGACGGCTCCTTGCCATGTCGTTCGATGGGAATCTGATGCAACCCGTAATCGCGTGCCATATAGGTAAGGGCAGGATGAAAAATCAGGAAGGTTTTCTGGCTTAATTCCTCAGTAAGCTGCTGAAGCCGTTCATCCAGATCCATGATGTCGGCGTGCAGCGTTGCTGCATTGGCACGAATATCATCTTCGATGTCGGGATATGTCGCCAAAAGCGCTTCCTTGATCACAGGCAGCCTGTCCAGCATCACCTTCGGCGACATCCAGATGTGGGGATCAATGCCCCCTTCGTGCACGTGGTCACCGTGGTCGATCACCTCGCCCCGAATCAGCCGGACGCCATCCGACAGGTTAACCACCTGCATATCCGGGTTTATGGCCTGCAACCGGTGCATGAAAGCCTCTTCATAGCCAAGGTGCCCTATCCGGAAGTAAAGCTGGGAATCGGAGAGCTTCTGCAACTGGCTGGTAGATGGCGCATAGGTGGCATGACTGGCACCCGGCGGAACCATCACATTGACATCCACAGCCTCCCCGGTAAGCCTGTCAACAAAATACTCCAACGGCACAATACTTACCGACACCACAGGGTGATCCTTCTCATTGTCAGCATTCTGACAGGATGACATGATGACCGCCACGGCCATCAACAAAATAAGAACATGACGAATCATTTCAATGATTTTTAAATAAAACTTCCGGCAAAATTAATACTTGACAATCAATTCCTCCTCATCATCACGATGCTTTTCATCTTCTTTTTTGTCTTCCTTCGGCTTTTCGCCCCCGGCAAAGAGCGCACCAAGAAAGGTTCCTACTGAAAAACCGGCCAAAAGCCCTAAAAACACTTTTCCTTTTATCATCATCATCAGGCGAATTATAATTAGACAATCATTTGGGTAAGCTGACTCAATGGTCAGAACAATCACCTGCTCCATGGCAAGCAAACCACAATATACAAAATTCTGCAGACAATGCCATGGGTTTTGCGCATCGTTTCACAAAGATTGCTGTAAATTCCATTAAATAATTTTTGAAATCACTGCTGACTAATCAAATTTTTTGTTAATTTCATAGAATGGTAAAGAAAGAAGGTTATTGATGCGAAGGGCACTGGCAGCAAGTTGGCTTTGGGGCATTAACCTTTAGCCATTGGCAAGAATAATCCCGGAGAATCAAAACAGCCTGTTAAGCTTTCATGCCAACAGCATGATTTTTGGACTCTTCAACATTTTGACAAAAAATTTCACACATGAACCGGAAACACATTTTAACAGCATTGAGCTTGTTCGCTCTGATCCTTTTCAATTCCTGCGAGGACCTGCTTGACACGGAAGAAAGTTTCACCTTCGAACAGGAGTTTGTGGTAAACACGCCGGAACACGAGTTTTCTCAGCAGACGCTATATGATCTTGCAGCAGAGGAAGACGTAATTGATGAATATGGCGATAAGGTCAAAGAAGTAAGCATTCAGCAAGTAAGAATCTGGCTTACGGCGCATGAAGGAAGCGAGGAGCAATCCTTTATTGATGGAACCCTTCTGGTTGCTGATCCTACCGGGGGTGCACCGGCAGAGATTGCATCTTTTGGGACACATAATCTAAGTGCGCTTCTAAACAACCCAACGGTTCTGGACCATAACAATGCAGGCGCAACTTTTCTTGGCAATCTTGCGGCCGAACCCCCTCATCGTTTTAGATTGCACGCTGATGCAAGCTTTAGCGAAGTCCCCCTGGATTTTACGCTGGTTGTTGAGTTCAGCGCCAAAATGGTAGCCAATCCGTTAAAGTGACAGGTCATACTGCCGTTGGAGGCTATTCCTCATAGCCTTCAAATACTTTTATGATGTCGTCCATTTCCTGGTCATACATCCTGACCAGGTTGCCCGGCCGCGGCGGGTCTGCTGATCTACCGGCAGGCAGGTCCAGCGATTCCCACACGAAGCATAGAGCTCTGCGACATGGGCCATTGGCTTCTCCAAGCTCCCATGCGCCTTTCATTCAGAAACCACACGCCTTCACACATCCAGGGCAAACAGCAAACTCACATAATTTACCACTTCCTGCGAAAACCTGACCTCGCCGGAGTGGCCACGCCGCAACAAATGCACGGCATACCCGGGGTCCTTGAGCTCCGAATAGGCCATCAGGGTCATGATGGGGCCATAGCCGCAAACCGAAACCTGGTGTTGGCGCACAGCTTGCTCCACAGCACTGGCATCCCTTGCCAGGATGGCCTGCAACACCTTGTCGTCAAGTATCCGCGACTTCTCCGGCGTTAAAAAGTGAGAAAAATCCGAGGAGGCGATTACCAAAATTTTCTTGTTCAACGCCTTTTCAGCTTCATGGATTTTTTCGGCGATGGCCCTTGCCTGATGCACATCCTGGTCGCGCATGTTTACAGACAATATCCGAAACGAATGATCAAAAAAGTATTGCAGGTAAGGGAGCATCACCTCTGCAGAATGCTCATCTGCCTGGGCTTCCGCAGACACCGGCAAGGCAAGGGCTTCAGCCATGTCTGTATCTACAGGCACCTGTCCATCAGGTGCCTCCCATGCCTGGTAACCGTCAACAGAAGCAGCCGGACCAACGCCCCGGTGGTTTGGATGGATGATCATCACCGTCACAGGTCTGTTGCCCACCCTTTTGCACTGTTCGAAGAAATGCACGGCCTGCCTTGCGCAATATACCATCCCGGCGTGAGGAACAACACCTCCAGCAATTGTTCCCCGGATCTCTGCGGATTCAATGTGGCTGGCCTCTTTCTCCAGCGCCGTTTCAATGATCATCCGGACCTCACTCACACTTCCAGGGTAAAACATCCCCTTTACCGCTGTCGGCCGGATCTCGCGATTATTTTGCATCATCTCTTTTGCTTTACAACCTGTTTAATATGCTCATTTGCCAATGTGCCAATGTGCTAATGAAGGGTTTCGGATAAGATGAGCTTCCCCTTTATTTGGAAACCGGCAACCCTTGTTCTTTGCGTTTTATTGCGTGTCTTTATTTTTGCAAAGAAATCAGCATCATTGCTTTCATCATGCTCCGGGAACATTGCCCAGGTAGACGTGAGGCAGATGAGCGGTCGCCATGCGTTTCATGGCACGCATGAGGCTTATTGATGTCGGCGGAGTCTGCGTCTTCCAGGAGGGATAATACCTGTTAATATGCAGCACGGTATTTTTACCAGCATTTTTGGCAATCCATGGTGTCATCTCATCAAAAAGTTCCAGGTCATCATTCACCCCAGGCACTACCAGGAAGGTGATCTCAAGGTGCTTTCCTGCGGCAGCAATGGCTTTAATCGTGTACAGCACGGGCTCCAGCCGTCCCCTGGCGCTATTTCGATACACTTCATCGTCAAATGACTTCAGGTCGACATTAAAGGCGTGACTGACCTCGAGCAACTCGCTGAGCGGTTCCGGGTTGATGAAGCCGTTGGTGACCACCACGTTCTTCATGTCCCGCTCATAAACCGGTCGGGCAACGTCCATCATGAACTCGAACCACACTGTGGGCTCATTATATGTGTATGCCACGCCGATGCTGTGAGATTGGGCCGCAGTGTCCACAACCTCTTCCGGCCTGATCTCCTTGCGTGCCACCTGCTCATCCACGCCACATTGCGAGATGGCGGCATTCTGACACCATGGGCAGCGAAAGTTGCAGCCATAACTTCCCACCGAAAGAATCTGGCTGCCGGGATAAAACTGGTAAAGCGGTTTTTTCTCGATGGGGTCCATATGATAACCGGACACCTTAGCCCATGATTCTGCCTGCATCAAACCCGAGGCATTCCTGCGCACCCTGCAACGGCCGCGGGCACCATCTTCAAGGATACAATAATGGGGGCAGAGGGTACAGCGCAATTTGCCGCTGTCCTCGATGGAATAATACCTGGCCTTGGTATCAGACTTGTCCTGATGATGATCTGTACCCATAAGCAAAAGACTTTCAACACAAGTAGTTTTGAGTTTTTACTACATGTCAGCACCGAAGGCATAGCTCGAGTCAGTACGTCATGCCCACATCACGACAAAACACCATCAGGGCCTTTCCAGCATATTATGCCTGCAACGCGGCATCCAGGTCATCATATATTGAAAAGATCATCGAAAACCCCGACATGTCAAAAATCTCCTTGATGGAAGGTTGCAGGTTACAGATTTTCAATGCCCCGCCCTCTGCTGACATCTTCTTTTGCAAGATCAGAAAGACCCGCAGCCCGGAGCTGCTGATGTAATTCAGTCCTTTGCAATCGAGCACCACCTTCTTGTGGTCTTCTTTCAGCATGTCCATCACCTGTTTCTCAAAACCGTCTGATTGGGTGGTGTCCAGCCTGCCATCCACCCGGAGGACCAGGTGACTTTGTATTACTTCGCTAGTCAGGTTCATCTGTTTACAATTTTGAAGCGTTTGAGTTTATCTGTTGATATTATTTTCAACTTGTTGGCTGTTTGATGCCTGGGTAATTGTCACCAGGTCTGATTTTAGCTATTGGCTTTTAGCTTTTGACTTTCTTGCCAATAGCCAAAAGCTAAAAGCCAAAAGCCTACTTAGTTTGAACGCCCCCATGACCATTATCATCCCCCTGTGTGTCAAAAATCCTGTCATGTGCTTATTCAGTGTTTAAATGTTTTACCAATGTTAACTGATTTTTGTTCCCGTTCCTTTCGTAACCCACTTCATCCATGATCTTGCGGATGAGAAAAATGCCAAGCCCGCCGATGGGCCGTTCTTCTGCAGGGAGGGAGGTGTCGGGTTCCGGGTTTTTTGTTGGATCATAGGGGCGCCCCTCATCAATGATGGTAATGGTAAGCTGGTCATCCGTTTTCTTCATGTCAATGACAATTTCCTGGGGGTCATTGTTTTCGAAAGCATAGCTCACGATATTTGTAAAGGCCTCCTCGACTGCCAGGTTAACCGACATGCAAGTCTGGGGGTCAACACCCCAGGTTTCACCAAGGCGCTCCATGCTGTCCCGGATTATCCCCAGTTCGCTGATTTTATTCCTCAGCTTCAGCGTTTGTGTTTCCATGGCCTTGTCCGTTATATAAAACTGTCATCATGGTAATGTCGTCAGACTGCGGATGGTCCTGCACGTGTTCCTCAATGGCCTTCATCATCAGGTCGATCAGCTCACGCGGCTTCTTGTCCTTGTGCTCTTCCAGCACCTTGAGCATCCTTTCCTCATTAAAGAGGTCATCACGCACATTTTCTGCTTCGCTCACACCGTCCGTATAAGTAAAGATCTTTTCACCGGGCTCCAGCTGTGTCTTGCTTTCATGATATTCAAAGTCTTCATAGAGTCCAAGCGGGATGGTTTTTGCCGGCTCAAACACCTTGATTTTGCCATCTTTTGTGATGCGCACTGGCGGGTTATGGCCTGCGTTGGCATAGGATACCTCCCCGGTATTCAGATTCATCACCCCCAGGAAGAATGTTACAAACATATTGCTTTCGTTATTAAAACTCAAGGATTTGTTCAAAATGGCCATGATTTTTGCGGGCGACTGCTCCTTGTCGGCGATGGTCCTGAGGAGGGTACGTGTCACGGCCATAAACAGGGATGCGGGCACCCCTTTACCGGACACGTCTCCGATGGCAAACACGAATTTATCCTGGTCCACCACGAAGAAGTCGTAGAGGTCGCCACCCACTTCCCGGGCGCTTTGCAGAAACGCATAAAGATCTACCTGTGGCAGATCCGGATAAGGCGGGAAGCTGTGCGGGATCATCGACAGCTGGATCTCCCGTGCAATACGCAGTTCGCTTTCGATCTTCTCCTTGGCAGCAGTGGTCTCCTTCAGGTTTATCACATATTCAGCCAGCTCTTCCTGCATGTGCGAGAAAGAGTCGTGCAGCTCCTTCAGCTCCAGGGTCTTTCTGATTTTTGGCAGTTTGACGTCAAAATTGCCTTCTGCGATGGTGCGCGCCGAACCGGAAAACTGGGTCAGCGGGGCAGATATCCTGCTGATGATCTGCATGGTGATCAGGGTAAGCAGGATGAGGCCACCAATGACGAGGATGATCATCAGGGTGCTGATTGCACGCAGGTTGGCAAACATCTCAGAGTCGCGGTAAACCACCCCGATCGACCAGCCACTGCTGGGCAACGGGGTGTAATAGATCCACAGCCGACCGTTATCCCGCAGGCCATGTTCCCGGAACCTGCTGTGGCCCGCGATCATCTCCTGACCAATGTCGCGCAGGACATCCGATTTGTGGTATTCTGCCAGGGAGAACAGGCTTTCGTTCATGATGTTTTCCCGTTGGGGATGCGCCACGGCCACACCGTTGCGTGAAACCATGAAGGCATAACCGGTCTCAAAAATCTCAATCTCTTCCACGGTTTGGGTGAGCCATTCCAGCGACACATCCACTGTAGCAATGCCGGCAAACACACGCTCACCGTCACGGTGCTTATAAAAAGGCACCGAATAGGTCGACATCAGCATCTCACCACCGCCCTCATCATAATAAGGTTCCGTCCAGTAAGGCTGGTCAAGCATTTTAGGAATCAGGTACCAGTCCATGTAGAAATACTCATAATTTTCACCGCCCAGGCTGAAGGAGCGAATCTGGTCGCCAGTGCGAAATGCATAAGGAGAATAGTACAGGCCTTTTTCTGGGAAAAAGTAGGGCTCAAAGGCAATGGCGGCACCGGATACGTTTTCATTGTTCTCCAGGATGGTTTCTACGATCACAAAAAGGGAGTCTTCGTGGGGCGGGTCGATTTCCATCAGGCCGGCGATCATCTCGGGAATCTTCTCCATCGGCTGGAGCTCCTGTTCAATCTTGCCTACGGCATTATGCGCGATCTTAATGGCGTTTTCCCGGGTGGTTTCTTCAATGGTGTTGCGCGCGGTATAATAGAAAATGGATAACACCATAATGAACAGCAGGGTGGTAAATGGCAACACCCTGATGATAATTCGCCAGGAGAGGCTGTTTTTTTTGATCATATGTGATTGGTATCTTAATTATTCGTCAAATACATAAACAGGTTGAAAAAACGCTTCATAGGACACTGCACGCCCAATTGCATCTCTGTCCCTGAGGATGGTGACCGCCAGGGAGTAATCATCGGGATGCAGCTCCGTAAGGCGCACACCCTTCTCTGCAATGTCCTGCAGGTCGATCATGCGTTCGAGCATCCACCGCTGGTGGGCTTTATTGCCAGGGATGTTGGCCTCCCGCATCATTTGCACGACAAGGTCAACGGTATATTCCTGGTTTTTTGCAGCATAAGTCCAGCCACGCATGCTTGCCCGCACGAAGGCACTTAAGTCTTCAGCCCGCTTCTCACGGATATCAGGTAAGGTGTATATGCCATCCTCAGGCACATCAAACCCGTAATCAGAAGCGAAAAACGTATTGATTTCATCGCGGTCGAGACCACTCAGGTAAAGTTGATTGTATTCATTATACCACATCACCGTCATCAGGTCTACACCATCCTCGAGGAACAAGTTTACCGACCACAGCAGTGGCACCCATTCCACTTCAATGTCAAAATCCGAAAGCATCGCCATCGGCAGTTCCCTGAATCCACCTCGCCAGACCCCTACTTTTTTCCCGTGGATGTCGTTAATAGACTCGATTCCGCTCTCTGCCTTACTTACTAGCATAATTGCCGAATGCTGAGACACCTGGCCAATGTTCACCAGTTCCGAACCCTGATCGCGTGCGGTCAGGGCGGTCATCAAAAACTGGGTGATCACGTCGGCCGTTCCACGCTCCAAAAAGTCAATCGAGCTTACTGTAGGAGAAGGGTGGATGATCTCTACCTCCACACCTTCTTCTTCATAAAACCCCTGATCATAAGCCACGTAAAACCCAGCAAACTGAGCCTGTGGCATCCAGTGCGGAGAAAAAACAAGGGGTTCCGAATCCCGGCCGGCAAGCATGCCTGCAAATAACAGCGCAAAGGTGAACAGGATTATTTTCTTCATAATGCCATTGAAGCTATGGTACATAAATGATGTTTGTGTTTTGTTAAGTAAAGATAGAAAAAATATGGGCTCAATTGGGCTTATTGTTGCAGGTATCTCACTGAATCTCGCGGAGGTTTCCGTTGAGGCTCGCAGCGCAAGCATTTCATAATTAACCCGATTACACCATAACTCCATACAGCAAAAGTAGTTTTACTGGTCACTTTGTAAATCACAACACGAGGATTTTTTCCAAATTGTGTATCTTTACCGCCGCAATTATTAACCCTTTAACATTGATCTGATACCATGAGGTTACCTTCTCTGTTTTCTCTGTTTCCTGTTCTGACAAGTCTTTTTATTCTGCTTTCCTGTGGCTCTCCATCAGAGCAGACGACACAAACGGACCTTGAAAAGGCCGAAGCCATCCATGCCGATGTGCTCACACTCGACTCCCACGTCGACACGCCGCTGATGCTGATGCGCGATGGATTTGACATCAGCGAACACAATGACCCGCATGATGGAGGTGGTAAGCTGGACTTCCCGAGGATGTTTGAAGGCGGTCTCGACGCAGCCTTTTTTGCCGTTTTCCTTGGTCAGGGGGAGTTGACATCAGAAGCTTATGCACAAAACCATGAGCGTGCACTGCAAATATTTGAGCTGATCCATCAGGCCATAGACGAAAACCGTGAGGTGGCTGAATTGGCGCTCACCGCAGACGACGCCCAGCAGATCAGCGACGAAGGCCGCCTGGCCATTTATATTGGCAATGAAAACGGTTACCCCATCGGCAAAGACCTTGATCTGCTGCAAACATATTACGACCTGGGCAGTCGCTACATGGGGCTGTCGCACTCGCGCAACAACCAGATTTGCGATGCCTCTACCGACAACGACGGACCGTTGCACGGCGGCCTGTCTGATTTTGGCGTGGAGGTAGTCAGAGAGCTGAACCGCATCGGGATGATGGTGGATGTCAGCCACATCTCCGATGATGCCTTTTATGACGTACTTGAGGTTACTGAAGTGCCAGTCATTGCTTCCCACTCGAATGTCAGGGCACTCGCTGACCATCCGCGTAACCTCGACGACGACATGATCGTGGCGCTGGCCGAAAACGGAGGTGTGCTGCAGTTAAGCGTGCTTAGCGCCTATGTGAAGGATATGGAGCCTGATCCGGTCAGGGAAGAAGCCTTCGACGAACTGCGCGAAAAGTGGAACAACTTCCAGGGGCTCAGTGACGAGGAGATGGAGCAGGCCCGCGAAGAATGGTGGGCACTCAACAACAAATTTCCCAGGCCGATGGCTACGGTCGCCGACCTGGTAGACCACATCGACCACGTAGTGGAACTGGTAGGTGTCGAATATGTGGGGATCGGCACAGATTTCGATGGCGGTGGTGCCCTGGAAGACTGCTTTGATGTGGCTGAACTCCCAAACATCACCAAAGAGCTGGTTAAGAGGGGGTATACCCGTGAAGAAATTGAAAAGATCTGGTCAGGCAACTTCCTGCGCGTCTTCCGCGAAGCGGAGGCCTTCGCCGGGAATTAAAACATACCTATCCAAAAGCCATCACATAAAAAATACCCGGTAACAAATTGTGAGTAAACACCTTAAGAACAAAGAGTTGACAAACTGGCGTATGATTATCACCCATGTTTTTTCTTCTGCGAGCCTCAGCGAAACCATCAGCGAACCTCTGCGAGAAATTACAGCCACATGAGCCTAGACATGCCAATGCAATTGACACACCTGGGAATGATTGTTTTGACATTTTGACGTTTCGACTTTTTGACTTTTCGACATCAACATATACACATGAACTAACCCATGTTTTTGTCAGACACCTTCTTCCAGCTATTTTATGAAAATGTGATGGCGACAACCTGGCTGGAGCTGATCGCCGTATTTTTTGGCATCATGAGCGTATGGTTTGCCCGGCAGGCCAACCTGCTGGTATATCCTACCGGCATCATCAGCACGGTGATCTACATGTACATCACCTTTACCATCCAGCTCTATGCCGACATGGGGATCAATTTCTTTTATACCGCAATGAGCATCTACGGGTGGTATGTCTGGACCCGCCGCGACGACCAACAGCAGGTGCGTCCCATTCGCTGGAACACCAAAAAACAACAGGCCACCGGCATCGCTCTGATCCCAGTGCTTTATGTGATTATATTCGCGCTGCTCTATGTTTTCAAGCAGGATGACCCCGAATACATGCAATCTTACATCCCCTATGTGGACTCCTTCACCACATCCATCTTCCTGATCGGCATGTACTTCATGGCCCGCAAGAAGATCGAAAACTGGATCTATTGGATCGTGGGCAATGTGGTCTCCGTGCCGCTTTACTTTATCAAGGGCTTGGTATTCACCAGCTTTCAGTTTGCGGTCTTCCTCGTACTCGCCGTGATGGGCCTGATGGCGTGGATCACACTCTACAACGAAGGCCGCGCCAGGGAACAGAAGTTTATCGATGACCTGATAAATTAAGAAAAAGCACTATCTTTGCACCCTGTTTTGCAACAACAACTGCAAAACGCTTATTTTCAATTCATTTAACCTGTAAATCTATGAAGAAAGTATCTATTAGCGGTTCTCCACGCGAGAACGTAGGGAAAAAAGATGCGAAAAGGCTGCGCAGGGAGGGCTTTGTCCCCTGTGTGATTTACGGGGGAAAAGAACAGATCCAGTTTTACACCTCTGAAAAGAGCTTTAAGGATATTGTTTACACCCCTGATGCCTGCATTGTGGAAGTCGACATCAACGGAAAAAAGATGGAAGCGGTATTGCAAGACATCCAGTTTCATCCGGTAACCGATAATATTCTGCATGCCGACTTCCTTGAAGTATTCAAGGACAAGCCGGTGAAAATGTCTATCCCGATCAAGGTATTGGGCGACAGCCCCGGTGTGATCGCAGGGGGTAAAATGCTCGTGAAGCGTCGCCGCCTCGATATCAAAGCATTACCAGACAAACTGCCCGCTGAAGTTGATATCAATATCTCAGCACTTGAAATTGGTGACTCTGTCGTGGTTGGAGACCTGGAGATTGAGGATGTGGAGTTTGTTGACCCTGAAAACGCAGTGGTCGTCATTGTGAAGTCCGCACGTGCAGCCATGATGGCTCCGGTTGAGCCTGAGGGTGAAGAAGACGAAGAGGGTGAAGAAGGTGAAGAGGGTGAAGAAGGCGAAGAAGGTGAAGGCACCGAAGAAGGTGGAGAGGAAAAGAAGGAAGAATAGAAGCTTTCCTTCTTTTTGGAAGAAAATAACACTTCTGAACGCATATACATCATGGCATAAGGTCCCAACAGGGCTTTATGCCATTTTTTATCTGTGGACATCCTGGCACAACCTAAACGCAACCCGTAAACTTAAAGCCCAGCATATCCCATTAATAACCAGACATTTCGACTTTTTGAACTATCGACATTTCGACAAATAATTATCTATGAAGTACCTGATCGCCGGACTGGGCAACATTGGACCGGAATATGCAAGCACCCGCCACAACATTGGTTTCATGGTGGCAGACAAGCTGGCTGAGGAGGAGGAGGTGATCTTTGCCCCTGCCCGTTACGGAGATGTCGCTTCTTTTCGTAAGAAAGGGCGCATCTTTCACATGCTGAAGCCGTCGACTTACATGAACCGGAGTGGCCGTCCGGTGCTGTACTGGCTTAACAAGGAAAATATTCCCCTGGAGAACCTGCTGGTTATAGCGGATGATGTAGCCCTTCCCCTTGGCATGCTGCGCATGCGGGCCAAAGGAGGCCCGGGCGGCCACAATGGCTTGTCAGACATCATCAATGTGCTGGGAAACAACATGTTTGCGCGCCTGCGGTTCGGCATCGGCGCAGATTACCCCACCGGGTTCCAGTCGCAATATGTGTTAGGGAAATGGACCGACGAAGAGATGCAAGTGATTAACCCAAAAATCAAAACAGCAGGAGAAATGGTGGTCAGTTTCGGACTCCAGGGTGTGCAGCGCACGATGAACCAGTATAACAAACGGAACGGGGGATAATGTGCTAATGTGATAATGTGATAATGTGCCAATGTGATAATGAACACATTGCTACAATATCGTGGAGAATTCGTAATGCGTGCTGATCGACTGGTGGTTGTGCACGCGCTGGATCACATCGGCAAAGAGTTGCGCTGTGGTGAGCACACTTACTTTTGGGCACTCTTTCCTGAGTGGGATGGTATCCGCGACGATGACTTCTTCAAAAATACTTTTTTCAATCCTGCTGTAAGCCTTGCCACTGAAAACGGGGTGGGTACACATGGCCCTCACGCTATTGGCACCTTTTTCCATGATCATGGCACCGGCACGGGTAATCGACCCTGCCGTGTCGATGATGTCATCCACCAGCACCACGTCTTTGCCTTTCACATCCCCGATAAGGGTCATCTTTGCCACCTCATTGGCCTTCTTCCGCTGCTTATAACAGATGACAAGCTCCGAATTAAGGAATTTTGCATAGGCTCCTGCACGACGGGTGCCTCCGGTATCAGGTGAAGCCATCACCAGGTTTGGCAGGTTCAGCTGCTTGAGGTAAGGGACAAAGATCGCTGAGGCATACATGTGGTCTACCGGCACATCAAAAAAGCCCTGTATCTGATCTGCATGCAGGTCCATTGTGATCACCCGGTTCACACCCGCAGCCATCAGCAGGTTAGCAATGAGCTTGGCCCCGATCGATACCCGCGGCTTGTCCTTACGATCTTGCCGTGCAAATCCGAAATAAGGGATCACGGCAACCACCTGTTTGGCAGATGCACGCCGGGCCGCATCGATCATCAGGAGCAGTTCCATCAGGTTGTCGGAAGGAGGCATCGTGCTCTGAATAATGAACACATCATTGCCTCGCAAGGTCTCTTCAAAAGAAGGCTGGAATTCACCGTCGGCAAAACGCTGAATAAGCTCCTTGCCCAAAGGCTTACCATAGCTTTCGGCAATGTTTTCTGCAAGAATACGGGAGGCGGAACCAGAGAAGATTTTCACTACAGAGGCCATGAACAGCAGGTTTTTCAGGGTCATGAAACATGGTGTATCACATAATCCTGCAAGAAAGGCTGGAAATGCAACACGCGAACAATGGTTACACAAAGGTAAAAATAATAAGGCTTCACAGCTTGCCAGCCTGAAGGCATTTTTCTTTTTTTTGGGAATAAAGTGGGAATTGGTTACTTTTGCACTCCAACGTATGGCATGCTATTCCATAATGCCCGGGTGGCGGAATTGGTAGACGCGTTGGTCTCAAACACCAATGGTAGCAATACCGTGCCGGTTCGACCCCGGCCCCGGGTACCTCAAAGAGGGTGTCTCAAAAATCAGAGACCCCCTCTTTTTATTCGTGCTGCTGAAAAGTTTTTCAATAATTCAATTCTCAGCGGTTTTATAAAACTTATGAGACGGCTTCTGTTTTGCCCCCCAAAGGATTACCAGCACCCCCAGTGCAACCTTAATCTCAACCTCAACTTTTACCCCTTGCTTACATCCCTTTTTTTCTTTAACTTAGCCCCTACCATTCACCAAAACCCGAAATTATGACACATGTATTGCCAAAGTTGCCTTACTCTCCCGAAGCACTTGAGCCACACATCTCAAAGAAAACCATTGAATATCATTACGGCAAACACCACATAACTTATGTGAAGAAGCTGAATGACCTCATCGGTGGTACGCCGTTTGAAGAAGCAAGCCTTGAAGAAATCATTATGAAAGCCGATGGCGGAATATTTAACAATGGTGCCCAGGTGTGGAACCACACCTTTTACTGGGAAAACCTCTCTCCTGATGGAGGCGGAGAACCTGGGGAAGAGCTGCTCAAGGCCATCGAAAAAAATTTCGGCTCCTTCGACAAATTTAAAGAACAGTTCACCAATGCCTCGGTAACCCTTTTCGGTTCCGGTTGGTCGTGGCTGGTCAAAAATGCAGATGGCAGCCTGGAAATCTTACAGACAAGCAACGCAGACAACCCCATGCGCCAGGGCAAGACACCACTCCTGACATGCGACGTGTGGGAACACGCCTACTACCTGGATTACCAGAACCGCCGCCCCGAATACCTCGGCGCATTTTGGAAGCTCGTAGATTGGAAGCGGGTAGAAGACAGATTGTGACAGGCGCCAAATAATCACGTGCCACCACACATGCTACCTTCACACAGCCGGTGGGGCACATCACCCTCTCATTTTCTGTGCATCAAATAATTCACTAAATCGGACGATCCGCCCCCGAAGGAGGTGCCTTTTGCCCGGATTTTTGCTTCGCACTACGCATTTTGCTGCCGCACAGTCTTGCAGACAAAGCCCTGCAAGCACATCACCACGCCCAAAGGACGCGGGGTTTTTACATTAAACCAAAAAAGGTTAAGGGCCTGTTAAAGTGTGTTAAACCGCCACAAGCACAAGTTTAAGGTTTTATTTTTGTATCAGAGTCATTGCCCCTGCCGGGAACTTTGGCCTCAATACCGTTAATGATCTGGTCCTTATTGTTCGTGCATTTAATTCCAGTCAGATGTGAGGCGCTGAAACCGTCTCCATAATAAGCTGCTTCAATATTTTCGCAACGAAGCAGATGAGCTGAAGTAAAAACAGGTGCATATTATTTATGTGTGTTGTTTGAATAATGAACCGAGCCATGCCAAACAAGATTGACACACACGCCGATGATCATTGCATGGCGAGCTCCATGTGACCGATTTATTCATATTATAAACACATGAAAAAGAGGTTTATCATACTTGTTATCGTAGCGATCAGCATCTCCCTGCTGGGCTTGTTGGGCATCCAGTTGTACTGGATCCGCAACGCGGTGGCAGTCAAAGAGGATAATTTTAACCGGGGGGTTAGTGAAGCGGCATCACGGGCGATCTATAAATTCAACAAACAGGAGCTCAGCCGCAAGATCATCAGGGAACAGAACCACAGCCTTCACATCAGCCAGCTCAGCCAGATGCTGGACTCGCTGAACCGCCGCTATTACGACCAGTTTTTTGCCCGGCAATTCGAACAAAACCCGAGGGTGGATGCCGGCGGAGGTATCCTTTGGCAGGATATTAATATCCAACTCAGGGAGCAACTCGGCACTGGAGCCGGAGTGAGCCGATACGACACCACCATGGTGTTTGGCGGATACCAGCAGCAGCCAGGACATGACACCGGATACCTGCCGGAATCCATGCAGTCACCAGGACAGGATCCGCTGAATGCCTTCTTCGAAAGAAGCAGGATCATTGCCGACCTGTTCGACGACCTCTTCTCCAGCAGATATACTTTCCAGGTGTCCGACGGCGAAAGCATCGCCAACCTGGATTCTCTGCTGGCTCAGGAACTGCAAAGCCAGGGCATTGCCACACCTTATGAGTTCGGGGTGTATCATCCGGCCAAGCACACCCTGGTGACAGAAAAAACAGGCCAATTCAGCAAGGAACTCCTTCAAAGCCAGTATGCATACCACCTGTTCCCCAACGACCTGTTCGTAAACCCCGAATACCTGCTGCTCCACTTCCCTCAGCAGGAAGGCTATATCCTTTCGCAGATGAATGCCATGCTGGGCGCCTCCATTGTGTTGCTGTTCATCCTTATCTCATCCTTTGCCTTTACCATATTTACAATATTCAGGCAAAAGAAACTTTCGGTGATGAAAAACGACTTCATCAACAACATGACCCATGAGCTTAAAACGCCCATTTCAACGATCTCCCTTGCGTGCCAAGCCCTGTGTGACCAGGATGTAAAAAAGTCGGAACCGCTCTACCAGAGCTATATCAATGTGATCAATGAAGAAAACGAAAGACTGGGAATGCTCACGGAAAGGGTGCTGCAAACAGCGCTGATCGAAAAGGCACAAATCCGTCTAAGCATTACCGGACTGGATATGCACGAGCTGATTGAACATGCCATTCAGAAGATCATCCTTCAGGTAGAAGCCAAACACGGAACAATCCAAACCAACCTGAACGCTACATCCAGCTATGTGAAAGGAGACAAAATGCACCTTACCAACGTGATATCCAACCTGCTCGACAATGCCAATAAATATTCACCCCATACACCAAAGATTGCCATTAGCACGGAAAACACAGGCAAAGGCATCCTGGTACACGTGGATGATGAGGGTGTGGGAATAAATCGTGCCAACCAAAAGAAAATTTTTGATAACTTGTACCGGGTTTCAACAGGTAATGTGCATGACGTAAAAGGTTTTGGCCTGGGCCTTAGCTATGTGAAAGCCATTGTAGAAAAGCATGGTGGCAGCATATCGCTGGAAAGTGAACCCATGAAAGGCTCCCGGTTTACCGTTTTCATCCCTTTTGGTTATGACGGAAGGGGAGCCAGGCAAGCTGAAGAATCTCACCAACAAAATTAAGCTATGGAAGACACACCAATGATCAAGATTTTGCTTGCAGAAGATGATGCCAATCTGGGGACTATCTTAAAGGCATACCTGGAGGCCAAGGGCTTTCCTACCACACTTTGTGTGGACGGAAAAGAGGCACACGATGCTTTCCTGCAACAGACTTTCAATTTTTGCATCCTCGATGTGATGATGCCCGTAATGGACGGCTTTACCCTGGCCAAAGAGATCCGAAAGGTGGACAAAAAAGTCCCAATCCTCTTTCTCACAGCCAAAAACATGCAGGAAGACATCCTTGAGGGGCTGAAAATCGGCGCCGACGACTACATCACAAAGCCCTTCAGCATGGAAGAACTGCTGCTCCGTATTACAGCCATCTATCGCCGAAGCTATACAGAAACCGTTGGCGATACCGACAAAACACTCTTCCAGATCGGAGATTATACCTTCGACTACGCCAGGCAAACCCTGAAAAAAGGCAACAAGGAGCAAAAACTCACATCCAAGGAGTCGCAGCTTCTAAAAATGCTTTGCGACAGAATCAACCATGTACTGGACCGCTCAGAGGCGCTCAAGAAGATCTGGCTCGACGACAACTACTTTAACGCCAGAAGCATGGATGTATACATCGCCAAACTCCGCAAATACCTGAGAGATGATCCCTCAATCGAATTGCTGAATGTGCATGGCAAAGGTTTTAAGCTTTTGGTTTCCAGGGAGGAGAATGTATAGCAACCCCCACAGCGGCAGCCCCGGCAGCTGACCGGTTCAGTTTGGGCTGGCTGATCCTCCTCCGGCACCCACTGCCCATCCCGAAGCGAAAGCCCGGGCCAACCTGATTCCCACTGCCCATTTGGACGGCAACTACCAATTATCCATTGGAATATGCCGGGTCCAGCAATTCCTGTCTTAATAAAAATATTTTTATGCAAATATGTACAGTACACGATGAGTGATATGGGCCCGAATATGCGCACACTCCGCGCACGAAAACTTCCAGGGAAGTCCGACATCCTAAAGGTTTGGCACCCGGAGTGGTTTCAGGGAAGGCGCAGGCGGAATAATTATTTTGAAGGCTGGTACATGAAGCACGTGAGCAGCCAGGGTGAACACATTTTCTCTGTCATCCCCGGAGTTTCCATGAGCAAGAATGACCCCCATGCATTTGTGCAGGGTATCGATGGCCACACAGGCCAAACGTGGTATTTTCGCTACCCGCTCGATGCATTTCGCTATGCCCCTGATGCCTTCGATGTCTTTATCGGAAACAGTCATTTTTCCAAAAATGGCATCACCCTCGACCTTGAGTCTTCCGAAGCCAGAATTGCCGGAGAGATCAGGTATGCCGACCACCACACCTTTCCCGTCACCATCCACACCCCGGGCATCATGGGATGGTACCGCTATGTGCCCGCCATGCAATGTTACCACGGTGTGGTGAGCCTCGACCACCAGTTGACTGGCAGCATTGCAATCAATGGCAAGGACCATGATTTTTCCGGCGGAAAGGGCTACGTCGAAAAAGACTGGGGCTCCAGTATGCCCGAGGCCTGGATCTGGATGCAGTCTAACCACTTCCTGCAACCAAAGACCTCATTCATGTTGTCGATTGCCCGCGTGCCTTGGCTCGGAAGCAGCTTTCCTGGATTCCTCGGATTTTTCCTCCATGAGGGGCAGCCACACTATTTTGCCACCTATACCGGTGCAAAGGTCAAAAGCTTAGAGGTCAGCAAAAAAGAGGTTTCTTTGCGTATCGACACCAAAGACCGGCAACTGCATATCCGGGGCGTAAAAAAAGAGGGCCACAAACACCACGGCGCCCTGAAAGCTCCTGGCAAAGGGCACATGGAAAGAGTCATTCACGAAAATGTCAATGCCAGCCTGTTTGTTTCACTGACCGACAAGCGAGGTAAGGTCCTTTTTGATGGCGAGGGTCTCCACGCAGGCCTGGAAATGGTCGGGGACGCCTCCATATTAGGTGGATGAACAGATTTACCCGCCTGCTAAACATATTATATATTCCTGCTGTTTAACCTTATGCATAGGTTTATGATGGTCCTGCGATGGCGTCGCACATCCAAAGGAAGTTTCCCTGTTTGCAAAAACAACATTTCGCATCGCCTGATCCAGCTGAACCGTACTATGCAAAGCTGTTTATTGCTTGTTTTGTATTAGTGAAGGACACTTGCCACAGATATCCTTTGTCAGGGCGTGGAGCGCTTTGTCTCAGCAGGCAAGAATATTGGGCCATGAGCGTTGGAATAAAAAGAAGGCTGTTGACTGTTGTGCCTGGACAAAACAAATAATGACCAGCACCAGCACACCAATTGCAGCAAAATGTATGCATAGGAAAAAATGCCCTATGTTTCATATCTTTGCGTCGCAATTTAAATTAATTACAAATAACTCCTGTTTCAATCCTAAGCTGAACAGAAAGCACAAGACGGGAGGCAGGGTTTGAAACCTGATTTGAACCACATCTTAACCTTATCCCATGGCAGATAAGCAAAAAGACATATTGCAGGAAGTAACCGAATCAGAATATAAGTACGGGTTCTATACTGACATCGAGATGGACCAGGCTCCTCCGGGTCTGACCGAAGACACCATCCGTTTCATATCCAAAAAGAAAAACGAGCCCGAATTCATGCTTGAGTTCAGGCTCAAGGCATTCAGGCACTGGAAGACATTAGAGGAGCCTGACTGGGCTCACGTGGATTATCCACGCATCAACTACCAGGACCTGATCTATTATTCGGCCCCGCGTAAGAAGCCCAAGTACGAGAGCATGGATGAGGTGGATCCCGAGCTCCTGGAAACCTTTGAAAAGTTGGGCATACCGCTTGACGAGCAGAAACAGCTTGCCGGTGTGGCGGTTGATGCCGTCATGGACAGTGTCTCTGTTGGTTCAACCTTCAAAGAGACCCTGGCAGAGCACGGCATCATCTTCTGCTCTTTCAGCGAAGCGCTGCAAAAACACCCGGACCTCATCAAGAAATACATGGGCAGTGTGGTCCCGTTTACTGACAATTTCTTTGCGGCTCTCAACTCTGCAGTCTTTAGCGACGGCTCCTTTGCTTACATCCCCAAAGGGGTGAAGTGTCCGCTGGAGCTGTCGACCTATTTCCGGATCAATGCCGCAAACACCGGCCAGTTTGAACGGACCCTGATTGTGGCAGAGGAAGGCAGCTATGTGAGCTACATGGAAGGATGTACGGCACCGATCCGTGACGAAAACCAGTTGCATGCCGCCATCGTAGAGATCATTGCGCATAAAGATGCAGAGGTGAAGTACTCCACGGTACAGAACTGGTGGCCCGGCGACAAGGAAGGGAAAGGCGGTGTATATAACTTCGTGACCAAAAGGGGGATCTGTGAGGGGGATAATTCCCGGATTAGCTGGACGCAGGTGGAAACCGGTTCGGCAGTGACATGGAAGTACCCCAGCCTGATCCTGAAGGGGGATAACGCCATCGGCGAGTTTTACTCGGTGGCCGTGACCAACAACAAACAGCAGGCCGACACCGGCACCAAGATGATCCATCTGGGAAAAAACACCAAAAGCACGATCATCAGCAAGGGAATCTCGGCAGGTCGAAGCAACAACAGCTACCGCGGTTTGGTCAAGACGAGCAAAAACGCAGTAAATGCGCGCAACTTCTCCCAATGCGACTCCCTGCTGCTGGGCGATCAAAGCGGTGCACACACCTTCCCCTACCTTGATGTGGGCAACCGCTCTTCCGTTGTCGAACACGAGGCCACTACCAGTAAAATATCTGAAGACCAGTTGTTTTACTGCATGCAACGGGGTATCGACATGGAAGGCGCCATCGGTCTGATCGTCAACGGATACGCCAAAGAGGTGCTCTCCAAGCTGCCGATGGAGTTTGCCGTGGAAGCACAAAAGTTGCTGTCCGTCAGCCTTGAGGGAAGCGTAGGATAAGATTAAGGTTGAGGTTGAGGGGGAAGATGGGTTTGAGGCTGAGCGGCAGCGAAGTCCCGAGCTGAAAGTCCCGAGAACGCAGTGATTCGGAAAGCGAAGCGATTCGGGATTTGAGATTGAGGTTTAGGGGTTACATGGGTTTGAAGGCAGCAGGGACAGCACTTGGGCTGTCCGAAGCTTGAGATAACCGCGGAGTTTTTGCGACGCTGTGACATTTGGACATTTCGACTTTTTGACATTTAGACATTTTGACATTTAGACATTAAATTACCATGCTTAGGATTAAAGATTTAGCTGTATCCATACACGGCAAGGAGATCATCCGGGGGTTGAACCTGGAGGTAAATGAAGGTGAGGTGCACGCCATCATGGGGCCGAATGGCTCGGGCAAAAGCACACTCGCATCGGTGATTGCCGGAAGAGATCATTTTGACATCGACCGGGGCTCCGTCGAATATGACGGACATGATCTCCTGGAGTTGTCTGCGGAGATGCGGGCCAGGGAGGGCATTTTCCTGGGTTTCCAGTATCCTGTGGAGATTCCTGGTGTAAGCATCGCCAACTTCATGCGTACAGCCATCAACGAGAAGCGCAAACACCTTGGTCTGGACCCCCTTTCTGGCGCCGAGTTTCTGAAGCTGATGGAGGAGAAGAAGAAGATGGTGGAGATCCATTCCAAACTGACCAACAGGTCGGTGAATGAAGGCTTTTCCGGCGGCGAGAAGAAAAAGAACGAAATCTTTCAGATGGCGCTGCTGGAGCCCCGGCTTGCCATCCTCGATGAGACCGACTCTGGCCTTGACATCGACGCCCTCAAGGTGGTGGCCAACGGCGTGAACAATCTGCGCCGGAAAGACAATGCCACCGTGGTGATCACACACTACCAGAGGCTGCTCGACTACATCGTGCCCGATTTCGTGCACGTACTGTTCGACGGCAGGATCATCAGGAGCGGCGGCAAGGAGCTTGCCCTGGAGCTGGAAGAGAAGGGATATGAATGGATCAGGAAAGACGCGGGCGCGGACATTTCGACATCATGATATTTCGACATTTTGACAACCTTTAAAAAATGAAAGAAAAACTGCTGGATCTTTATCACAAAGAACAGGATGCCATACAAGGTCAGGCCACGCCGCTGGTGAACCGGATAAGGGAACATGCGCTGTCCAGGTTCCGCCAGAATGGCTTTCCTTCCACCAAAAAGGAAAGCTGGCGGTTTACCGACCTGACCCCCCTGCTGAAAACCGATTTTTCGTTCGATTTCAGCAATAAGAGCCGAAACATGGACATCGACAAGATCTTCACATGCGATGTGTATGATTTGGACACGTACAGCCTGACTTTGCTGAATGGATGGTACGTGTATAAACATGCTCCGCTTACCCGCCTCAAAGACGGCACCATCATAGGCAGCCTGGCAAAGGCCATGGAGATTTACCCGGAACTGGTTGACGCCTATATTGGCAAGGCTGCCAACCCGGACCATTACGAGATGACGGCCCTGAACACGGCTTTCCTGCAGGATGGGCTTTTTATTCATGTGCCCGAAGGCGTGAAGGTGGAAAAACCCATTCAGCTGATCAACATCGTCAATGCGGAACAACCGGTGTTCCTGCAGCCCAGGCACCTGATCATCGCCGGAAAAGGCGCCGAACTCACCATTGTGCATTGCGACCACTCGCTCACACACAATGTCAGCTTTACCAATACGGTCACCGAAGTATTTGCTGACAAGGAGGCCCGGATCGACCATTACAAGATCCAGAACAAAGGCCGCAATTCGGCCCTGGTCACCAACAGCTTTTTCAGTCAGCAGGCAGCGAGCCACGTCAGCTCCAATATCGTTACCCTGAATGGCGGGTTCACAAAAAACATTGTGGACCACAGCATCCTTGGAGGTGAAGCACATGCCGAACATTACGGCCTCTACCTGGTCGACAGCAACCAACACGTCGACAACCAGGTCAACATCGACCACATGTCGGCCGGCAGCCGCAGCGACCAGCTCTTTAAGGGGATCCTGGACGATGAAGCCAAGGCAGTGTTTTCGGGCAAGGTGCTGGTCAGAAGACATGCACAGCAAACGGAAGCCCATCAGAACAACAAAAACATCCTGCTTACTGATGAGGCCAAGGCGAACACACAGCCGCACCTGGAGATCTATGCCGACGATGTGAAATGTTCGCACGGAGCCACCGTGGGGCAGCTCGACCCCGAAGCCATGTTCTACCTGCGATCACGTGGCCTGTGCGAAAGGACTGCCCGGCAAATGATGATGGTGGCCTTTGCTGGTGAAGTGGTTCGGAAGATCTCCATCGATGCGCTGCGTGACCGGATCAGTCACCTGGTAGAGAAAAGGCTGAAAGGGGAACTTTCCATCTGTGACCAGTGTGTGCTGCACTGCAACAGCAAGGAGCCGACCGCTTTTAACATCGATTTGAGCAAACTTTAAAACGCCTGCCACGCCTATGCCCATCAATGCAGATGCCCTCAGAAAAAATTTTCCTATCCTGGAAACCGCGATCAACAACCGGCAGCTGATCTATTTCGACAATGCGGCCACTACCCAAAAGCCCCTGATGGTATTGGAACGGCTGCGCTACTATTACGAAAACGAAAACAGCAACATTCACCGCGGCGCACACTATTTGAGCAACATCGCCACAGCAGCCTATGAGGCCGCCCGTAACAACCTGCAGCGGTTTATCAATGCAGGCGAATCGCATGAGATTATCTTCACCCGGGGAACCACCGAAGCCATTAACCTGGTGGCAAATAGCTTTTCAAAGAAGTTCGTAAACGAAGGCGATGAGATCCTGATCTCGGCCATGGAACACCACTCCAACATCGTACCCTGGCAGATCGCCTGCCAGGAGCGGGGCGCGAAACTCAGGGTTATTCCCATCAACGACAAAGGCGAGCTGGATATGGAAACCTATGCCGCCATGCTCAGCAAAAAGACCCGGCTGGTCGCCGTAACCCACGTCAGCAACGCCCTGGGCACCATCAACCCTGTGGAAGAACTGGTGAAAAAAGCACATGAAAAAAACATCCCGGTGCTGATCGATGGCGCCCAGGCAGCACCGCACCTCAAAATTGACGTTCAGCAACTGGATTGTGACTTTTACTGTTTTTCCGGTCATAAAATGTATGGACCAATGGGCGTTGGTGTCTTGTACGGCAAGGAAGAGTGGCTGAACCTGCTTCCGCCCTACCAGGGCGGTGGAGAGATGATCAAAGAGGTCACCTTTGAGAAGACCACATACAATGAACTGCCCTTCAAGTTTGAAGCAGGTACACCCAATGTGGCAGATGTACTTGGCCTGGATGCAGCCGTTACCTTTATCCTGGATGCCGGACTGGATAACATTGCAGCCCATGAACAACAATTGCATGACTACACCGTGGAACAAATCCGGAAACTCGAAAAGGTACGCTTCATTGGCACGGCTGAACATAAAACCAGTGTGGTGTCGTTCCTCTTTGAAGACATTCATCCGTATGATACCGGAACCATCCTGGACAAGCTCGGTGTGGCCGTGCGCACCGGACATCACTGTGCCCAGCCACTGATGGATTTCTATGGGATCCCTGGCACGGTAAGGGCATCTTTTGCCGTTTACAATACCCGGGAGGAAATCGATACGATGATCGAAGGCCTGCAAAAAGTGAGGGAGATGTTTGGGTAGCCCGGCCAACAGCAAACTGAAAAAGTTGAAGCTATGTCTGATCAAGCGCTTAACCTATTTAAGAAAATTAACAGGATGTACAGCAGGATATTTTTTGCACTCATCATCCTGTTGTTGTTATCCTCCATATATGTCAGCAATGTCGGAGCAATACTGACATACGATGCCGTGCTTTTCAGCTACCTGCAGGCCGTCAGCATCGCCATCACAGCCATCTTCCTGGTCTTTGCCTATGCCTGGCCACAGGCGCGCATCAAAAAGATCCCGACAGAGGCACCCTTGATGGACAAGCTGAACCAATACCAGGAACCAATCATCCACAGACTGATGCTGATAGGCCTGGCCGGCCTTTTTACCTGCCTGTTTTTTGTCCTCACCGCCGACACCAACCTCATGGTGGTGCTGGCCATCATCATGATATTTCTCATCTTATCGCGACCCACACCTTTTAAGGTCAAGGCCGACATTGCACTCAACGAAGAGGAAAAAAAAGAACTCATGCGTTAATTCGACCAAAACCCAATAATAAAACGAAAGCATCCCATGTCAACAATCAAGGAAAAGGAACAGGAAGTGATTGAAGAATTCGCGCTCTTCGACGACTGGATGGATAAATACAATTATCTCATCGAGCTGGGTAAGTCGGTGCCAGAAATTGATGCGCAGTACAAGGAAGAAAAATACCTGATTAAAGGTTGCCAGGCACAGGTGTGGTTGCACGCGCGCTTTGAAGATGGCAAGGTATATTACACTGCAGACAGTGACGCGCTGATTACCAAGGGCATTATCGCCCTGCTGATCCGTGTGCTCTCCGGTCAACCCCCGGCTGACATCGTGGATGCTGAAATGGTTTTTATCGATGAGATCGGCCTGAAAGAACACCTCTCGCAAACACGTTCCAATGGCCTGCTTAACATGATCAAACAAATGAAGCTGTATGCACTGGCATTTCAAAAGAGCAAAAACTAAGTTGCAGTGTGTGCGTTCTGGTTGTGGCCTTGCAAAGGCGAACGGAAGCAAGAGGATCTGGGTTAATTGGGATTGATATTTGAGGGGGCATGCTCATTATGTGTAGATTTTTTCCTCTGTGAAATCATCTGCAACCCGCTGTAAGAAACAAAAACACAACACGTTGATTGCTAGTAATTTATAAAAGCATAAACACATGGAAATGGTATCCAAAGAAGCTGTGGTCGACGCACTGAAATCCGTGCAGGATCCGGAAATTCCGGTGAACGTGTATGACCTGGGATTAATTTACGATATCCTTGTTGAAGATGCCGGGGTGGTGCACATCACCATGACGCTTACTAACCCAAACTGTCCGGTGGCAGACAAGATGCCGGCAGAGGTGGCAAATGCCGTCAAGGCAGTCGACGGGGTAAGTGACGCTAAAGTCAAACTGGTATTTGAGCCCCAGTGGACAAAGGACCGGATGTCTGAGGCAGCCATGCTGGAGCTGGGGTTGTTTTAAGGTCTTGTTTTAATTTTTTGCGGGTAAAAAAAATGATTGTATTTTTGGCCTGTAAAAGAAACAACACACAAAACCATCTTAAACCCCTTGAAAATGAATATTCCTGAGAATCTGAAGTACAGCAAAGACCACGAATGGATCAAAATTGAAGGTGACACGGCCACTGTTGGCATCACAGATTTTGCCCAGAGCGAGCTGGGTGACATTGTCTTTATAGAGGTGGACACTGTTGGTGAAGAGCTGGACAAGGAAGAGACCTTTGGCTCCATTGAGGCCGTAAAAACGGTTTCCGACCTGTTTATGCCTGTCAGCGGAGAGGTTGTCGAGTTTAATGAGCAGCTGGAAGACACGCCCGACATCATCAACAAGGATCCTTATGACAAAGGCTGGATTGTCAAGATCAAAGTTTCTGATCTTGCTGAAGCCGATGACCTGTTAAGTGCTGCTGAGTACAAGGAACACATTGAAGCCTGACACGGATTTGCCTGATTTCACTAAGCTTGTAAGGTTGGGGTGGTTATTGCCGGCAAGCATTTGGGCAGTGGTGATTTTTGTGATCATCAGCATGTCACCGGATCATATCCCCGAAACCTCTTTGCTGGACTTTCCGCATGCAGACAAAGCCGTTCATTTTCTTCTGTTTGCCATATTAGGCGTTTTACTCATCCTGGGGCTGGGCAAACAGGCAGGAAACAGGCAGAATGGAGCCATGCACATCCTGATGGCACTGCTTATAGGACTGGCGTATGGGATCCTTACTGAATATTACCAACATTGCTGCCTCCCTGAAAGACATGGCAACATTCCTGACATCATCGCAAATGCCTTTGGAACGATTTTTGGTGTTTTCTTGATGGCCATGGGCCTTCAACCAAGGTTTAGAAAAATTATAGGCAGAAATTAATATTCGTGGCTTGCACTTTATGAAATACTTTGTATATTAGCGGACTCATTTGGATACGTTTTGGTTACGAAGTAAAACAGCTACAAAACAAACCAGAGATAAAACATTATGGAACCAAAAAAAACACCGAAAGCAGACCTCGAGAACAAAAAGCGCATCTTTTTGCAAATCGGGATTGCGTTTGCGCTTGCTGCTACGCTTGTTGCCTTCGAGTGGAGGCAATACGAGCGCACCCGGGTTGATCTCGGCACACTTGAGATTGACTTCATCGAGGAGGAAGACATTCCGATCACACGTCAGGAGCAACCCCCGCCCCCTCCTCCACCGGAGCCCTCACAGGAGCTTATCATCGTAGATGATGATGTGGAGCTTGAAGAGGAGTTTACCATTGATATCGATGCCGATGTGTTTACTGAGGTACAGGAGTTTACCCCCATCCAGATTGAAGAAGAGGAAGAGGTGGACGAAGAGGTGATCTTTACCGTGGTAGAAGACCAACCGGAGTTTCCCGGTGGTGAGGAAGCCAGGCAAAGGTTTCTCGAAGACAACCTTCGTTACCCCACCATGGCACGCGAAGCCGGCATCCAGGGAACAGTGTTTGTGACCTTTGTTGTGGAAACCGATGGAAGCGTAACCGATGTCCGCGTGCTGCGTGGTATCGGTGGCGGATGCGATGAAGAAGCCGTCAGGGTAGTTCGAATGATGCCCCGCTGGGAACCAGGCCGGCAAAGAGGCCAGCCAGTAAGGGTACAGTTTAACATGCCCATCCGATTCAGGCTTAACTAAGCAACACAAATATAGATTACCCCCAACCCGAGACAGCCGTTCCTGGATTATCCAGGAGCGGCTTCTCATTTATAACCCTTCCTTTCCTGATTGCATCGTGAGCGTCGAACCTGTGGATGCGCTGCATTAAACAGGATGAAACGAGCCATGCCAATATTTTGACACACACGAGAATGATTATTGTCACAAGGGGCGTTCAGGTTTCCCGGTGTGTGCTAACTGATTCGGCCCCAGAACAGTTTATCGGGATATAGCTCCTGCAGGCGGCGACGTACGACCGCGTGGGCACTGTCTGTCAGCTCCGGGTCTTTTTTAAGCAGCTGCCTGGCCTGATCCCTGGCATATTTCAGGATGGGCTCATCCTCGGTAAGGTCAGCAATCTTCAGATCCAGGATCCCGCTCTGCTGGGTGCCCTGCAGGTCGCCAGGGCCACGAAGCTGTAAATCGGTCTCAGCAATTTCAAAACCGTCATTGCTCGATACCATCACCGACAGCCGCTTCCGCGCATCGGCACTGAGCTCATCTTTCGACATCAGGATGCAATAAGACTGGTCTGCACCCCGGCCCACCCGGCCACGCAGCTGATGAAGCTGCGACAGTCCAAACCGCTCAGCGCTTTCAATCACCATCACGGAAGCATTCGGCACATCAATGCCTACCTCGATCACGGTGGTCGCCACCATGATCTGGGTCTGCCCATCCACGAAGCGTTGCATCTCGTAATCCTTATCAGCCGGTTTCATCTTGCCATGGACAATGCTTACAGCATAATCCGGCGCCGGAAATTCCCGCACAACACTCTCATAGCCATCGTGGAGGTCCTTAAGGTCGAGCTTTTCTGACTCTTTGATCAGGGGATAGACAATGTAAACCTGGCGACCCTTCCTGATCTGGTCGCGCATGAAACCAAAAACCTTTAACCGGCTGCGGTCGTATTGATGAACGGTTTTGATGGGCTTGCGTCCCGGAGGCAATTCATCAATCACCGACACATCCAGATCTCCATAAAGGGTCATTGCCAGGGTGCGCGGTATCGGTGTGGCAGTCATCACGAGCACATGGGGCAGCACCTCGCTCTTTTCCCATAACCGGGCACGCTGGGCCACGCCAAAACGATGCTGCTCGTCGATCACTACCATGCCAAGCTTATGGAAGCGCACCACATCCTCTATCAAGGCATGCGTGCCAATCAGGATTTGCAGATGACCTGCCTCCAGGTCGCGCAACATGGTTTTTCGTTCCGCGGCCTTTGTAGAGCCGGTAAGCAGTCCAACCCTGATGCCCAGGCTGTCGAGCATTGATCTCACCGACTCGTAATGCTGGAATGCCAGGATCTCGGTGGGCGCCATCAGCGAAGCCTGAAAGCCATTGTCCAGCGCCATCAGCATGCTCATCACGGCCACCACCGTCTTACCGCTGCCCACGTCGCCCTGTAGCAAACGGTTCATCTGCCTGCCCGACAAGGTATCCCCCCTGATTTCCTTCAGCACCCGCTTCTGCGCGCCGGTAAGCGAGAAGGTCAGGCGGTGGTGATAGAAGTTGTTGAAATGATCACCAATGTCAGGAAATAAATATCCGGTCGCCTTCTCATTGCGCAACAACTTTTGCCGCAAGAGGTTGAGCTGAATGTAGAACAGCTCCTCAAACTTAAGCCTTGCCCGGGCTTTTTTCAGCTTGAGTGTATCTTCAGGAAAGTGCACGTGCACCAAGGCTTCCTGCTTGGGTAGCAGGCTGAGGGAGTCGATCACTTGCACAGGAAGAGACTCGCGGATGTGTTTTTTTGCTGTGGGGATCAGGGTCTTTAGCAGCTTTCCGATCCCCCGGCTATCCAAACCCCTGGACTTCAGTTTCTCGGTGGAGGGATACACCGGTTGCATCTGTGATCCCTGGTTAATGGCACCAGGGGTGACAGGCTCCACTTCTGGATGCGCGATGGAATAACCATCGCCAAAAGGACTTGGCTTCCCAAACACGATGTATTCCACACCCGGCTTAAACTGGTCTTTCAACCACTGTATCCCCCTGAACCAGACCAACTCCATCCTGCCGGTGTCATCACTCAGCCTGGCAGTCATCCGGGTGGTTCGATGGCGCCCATGCAGCTGAATGTGGGATATCACTCCCCGGATCTGCACATATGGGATGTCGGCAGTAACTTCCTGTATTTTATGGAACCGGCTGCGGTCTATGTATCTGAAAGGGTAATAGGTGATCAGGTCATGAAACGTGTGGATGTCTGCCTCTGCCCGCAGCAACTCAGCACGCTTGGGACCAACCCCTTTCAGGTATTCAATAGGGGTGTCGAGATACGCTTTTCCTGTGATATGAGACATAAGGCCGAAAAAATGGGCACGCAGATCAGGATAATCCGTAAAAATAATGCAAAATATGCGGAAGTGTTCTTATTTTTGAAGAGATTTTTTTATGAAGAACAACCTGGTCAGGATTTTTGATGCACAAGGGGACGATTATTGGGACATTTCGACATTTTGACATTTTGATATTTTGACATTAATTATAATCACATGAGAATTTTGGTTTTCGGTGCAGGTGTGATAGGCACCACCTACGCCTGGCAGCTGGCTGAAGCCGGCTTTGACGTAACGCTATTCGTGCGGAAGCTTCGCATGGTGCGCTATGCAAATTCCGGCCAGGCCATCACCTACAGCGACATGCGGGGGAGGCAATCGGATCACGGCAACACCGTGTTCCGGCCCAAGGTGATTGACAACCTGCACCCCAAACAAGCTTTTGACCTCATCATTGTCAGTGTGCGTAGCAACCAGTGGCACGATGTGATTCCCTTTGTGGCAAAGCATTCAGGTGCCGCAGACATTCTTTTTCTCGGCAACATCTGGGATGAACTTCACCTGGCCAACAAGCTGCTTCCCCGTGGCAGGTACTTTTTGGGATACCCTGAAATGGTGATGGGCGGCCACCTGGATAACGGCATCAGCACCTATCTTTTCAGAAAAGGCCATACCATGATCGGAGAGCCTAATGGCAAGTCGAGCGAGCGGACCATGCGGTTTGCTGAACTGTTAAAAAAGGCAGGCATGCAGCCTAAGATCCATCATAAGATGCGCGATTACCTTTGCAGTCGTTACCTGATATCGGCTATCACACCGGGCCTGTTAAGCAAGGCAGGCGGAGCCAGGCTGCTGGCGGGAAATAAAACCTTGCTTAAGCAATACATCCAGGCGCTGAAGGAAGGGCAGAAGATTTGCAGGAAAAAAGGCGCAGGAAAAGCAGCGTTTTTTCCGTTAAACAGGTTTTTTGTTCCCTCGTTTCTGCTCACCCGGATGATTGCCGCCGGCATGGGTGAAGAAGTACAGGCAGCCCTCGACGCACACATGAAATACGGCGAAGCAGAGAAAAAAAGCCAGTTCGAAAACGTGCTGAAAACCGGAAGGGAAATGAAGGTGTCAATGCCTTACTGGGCATCTTTTGAAAAGTATATGGACTTTTAGCATCCTGATCGGCCGGCTGGCTTAGGTGAACAAATTATTGCCAGAAAATGTATACCTTTACATAAGCTGACTTCTTATGCATTTTAGCATGTTGATAATCTGATAAAGCCCTTACATATGCAAAGACTCCTTTTCTTCATGGCGATCATCCTGATCCTGGCATCCGTTTCTGCAAAAGCTTTTGAACCGCTTTATATGCAATCTGACAACCGGGTTGCGACTGTCTTCACCATGAACGAATGGCAAGATAACCAGGAGGTCAATATAGAAGCAGACGTTTTTTTGCCGCCACGCATGCATCCCATAGACCGCTTCATGGTAACCCTGTTTTCAGATATATGGCTGGACACTCCGTCAGGGATGGATCTGAAAACCATCCAGCGCGGCATCAACATTGAGGCCATGCAGGACATGCCCCTTGGCCGGAGCAACTTCAGTGTGGCCGCAGGACTGGGCTTCACAAGCCATAACCTCTACAGCGATCACCAATACCTCTATAATCCGCAGGAAGACAAACATGATTTTTATCCCATACAGCTCGACTATGACAAAAACAAGATCAGCCTGAACTATATTGATGTGCCTGTGCAGTTTCGCTTCCGCTCCCGCGACCTGGAACGGACATTTCGCTTGTATGCAGGCATCAGGGCTGGCTACCTGGTAAATGCCCACACCAAATATGAAGGCAAGACCTATTTTTCAGCACCAGGTGGGATTCAGTTCATCCCGGATGCTCCGCATGACATGGATGCGGTGCCGCGCAGCACGAAGATTAAGGAGCACAAGCTGGAAAACATCGCTGATTTTCGCATCGGCCTAACGGCCATGATCGGCTACGGACGAGTCAACCTGCAATTTTCCTATCCGCTTACCGACCTTTTTGAAGATAACAGTGCAGAAGAGATGCGGCCAATATCTTTGGGTTTTACTTTCATTCTATTTTAAGGACCTCCAGGATTAATTGTGTTGCCCAAATGTTTCGGATAGCCCCGGGTTTAATTGGGTAATGTGGTTAAGCCCCGGTGAGCACAAAAACGCATCGTCTCTCCTTTTGCAGGTTATTTTACAAATCCCTTTGATCTCTTTAATCCTTTAAACCCTGAGGTAAAGATAGAGCGTGATCATCACCAGCGCGCCAAGCAAGTATCCAATATAAACCTCCGCTGGCTTGTGTGCTTTTAGGTGAAGCCGGGAAGCGGCTGTCAATCCGGATACAAAGCATGTGATCATAATCAGCAGATGCATATTGGGCTGGAGCAGCAGGGCGGTCGCGATAAAAAAGCCGGTAAGGCCTCCCAGGGAGACCATATGGATACTGATTTTCCAGCGAAAGGAGATCACGAGACTCAGAAGCACAAGCAGCGTGGCCCCCATCATGAAAAAATCGATCAGGCCGGGAAGTCGCAACTGCCGCAACAGGTAATAGGTCATGAAGAAGGTGACTGCCGCGACCATCAGGGGAAACAGTCGTTCAGCCCGTTCGCGCAGGAGGTAGTCCCGGACATGGCCGGTGCGTTTCAGGACAAGTACCGACAAGACCGGCAGGATGGCCGTATTGACAAACACCATCAGCAGCACATAGCGTCGCACTTCCACGGGTAGCGTCAGGTTGATGTAAGTGTTGAGTCGAAACAGGATGAACAGCCCGACGGTGGGCAGGATGAGGGGGTGAAACAAGGTGCTGAACACCCGGGCAACGCCATCAACCAAACGCTCCATTTATACCAGCTCTTTTCTTAAACGTGCTACGGGGATATCCAGCTGTTCACGATATTTGGCCACCGTGCGCCGCGCAATGTTGTATCCCTTCTCTTTGAGGATGGCAGCCAGCTGATCATCGGTGAGGGGTTTCTTCTTGTCCTCAGCATCAATGCAATCCTGTAAAATCTTTTTAACTTCACGGGTAGACACCTCTTCACCTTTGTCGGTCTGCAGGGACTCCGAGAAAAACTCTTTGAGCAGGAAGGTGCCAAAGGGGGTTTGCACATACTTGCTGTTGGCCACACGTGAAATGGTTGAAATGTCGAGCTGCACCATGTCTGCAATGTCTTTGAGGATCATGGGCTTTAGCTTGGTTTCATCTCCGGTGAGAAAATACTCCCGTTGAAACTCCAGGATCGCCTGCATGGTGACCATCAGGGTGTTCTGACGCTGTTTGATCGCATCAATGAACCATTTGGCACTGTCGAGTTTTTGTTTCACAAAAGAAAGGGCTTCTTTCTGGCGTTTGTCGACCTTGCCTCTGGATTCTGCCATGGCACGGAACATCTCCGAATAAGTCCGGTTAATACGCAGATCCGGGGCATTATGGCTGTTAAGCATAAGCTCCAGCTCCCCGTCGTTATGCGACACGATGAAGTCGGGAACCACATATTGTGCGCCTCTTCCTTCCATAAGGGCACTCCCTGGTTTGGGGTTTAGCTTGAGGATCTCATCAATGGACGCCTTCAAGTCTTCATCGGTAAGATTATGCTTTTTCCTGATCTTGTCATAATGCTTCCTGGTGAAATCATTGAAGTTTTTTTCCAGGATCAGGGTGGCATGTTGGATGGGTTTTGTCTTTGGCGCCTTACGGCGGATCTGCAACAAGAGGCACTCCTGGAGATCCCTGGCTCCCACACCCGGTGGGTCAAACTCCTGGATCAGGCGCAACAGGTCGAGCACTTCAGCAAAATCGGTCTGAATGTTCTGATTAAAAGCCAGGTCATCGATCAACGAATGGATGTCGCGTTGCAGGTAACCGGAATCATCGATGTTGCCGATGATATGGGAGGCGATAAGGTACTCACGTTCGTTAAGGTCGCGCAAACCCAACTGGGCATGCAAGGCTTCCTGCGGGCTCGGCCCGGCCACAAAAGGCATTTCTCTGGTTTCATCATCTGCTGAGGTGTTGTTGGCATGCAACTTATAATCAGGAATCTCTTCGTCATCAATATAGTCATCAAAGTCAAATTCATCCTCAGCTTGCTGGGCAGCCTCTTCTTCTCCGGCTTCCTTGCCCGTTTCCATTGCACTGTCGTAATCATCGTCATTATTGTCCTGGTATTCAGCCTCTTCATATAAATCCTCCCCTTCTTCCAACGCAGGGTTTTCTTCAATTTCCTGCTTAATGCGCTGATCAAGCAACAGTGCAGGCACCTGCAACAGCTTCATCAGCTGGATCTGTTGCGGAGACAGCTTCTGCATTAACTTCTGTTGCAGCCTTTGTTTTAACATAAAACCAGGTGTTTAGCACATGTACAATGTATCTGTCGTCGGGTGCCGAATCAGGTGGACACCGGTGTCTCAAAAATAAGAAAAATCTTTGACAATGGCGGTTTGTGGAATATAGCAACGGCGATTTTTGTACGCTTTTACAAAGTTCTCCTATTTAACCCGTAACACACTGTTTCCCGCCCAAAAACATCAGCAGGTTCAGAAAAGTGTGACCCCGGGTAAGCCACTGACGGCCTATCACAGACCGGGAGCAGTATGCTTAGGTCATCACCACCCAACGACCGGGTTAAAATTCAGCATTTTGCGGTGCCCTTGGGAATGGGATCACATCGCGGATGTTGCCCATGCCTGTGACAAAAAGCATCAGCCGTTCGAAACCAAGTCCAAAGCCGCTGTGGGGTGCAGTGCCAAACATACGCGTTTCCAGGTACCACCACACATCGCGCTCTTCAATGCCCATCTCTCTGATTCGTCCATGCAACTTGTCGTAATCTTCTTCACGCTGCGAGCCGCCAACGATTTCGCCAATGCCCGGGAAGAGCACATCCATAGCCCTGACCGTCTTCCCGTCATCATTCAGCTTCATATAAAAAGCCTTGATGTCGCGAGGGTAGTCGGTGAGGATCACCGGCTTGCCATAGGCCTCTTCCACCAGGTAGCGCTCGTGCTCCGACTGCAGATCCACACCCCATTTTACGGGGTATTCAAAATTTTTACCGGACTTTTCCAGGACAGCAATGGCTTCCGTATAAGTCAGCCGCTCAAAAGTATGTTCCTGCACCATGCGGAGACGGTCAAACAGCTTGTCATCGTACATTTTTTGCAGGAAAGCCAGATCATCTTTGCAATGGTCGAGCAGATAGGACACCAGGTACTTCAGAAAACTTTCGGCCAGGTCCATGTTGTCATGAATGTCGTAGAAAGCCATCTCCGGCTCGATCATCCAGAATTCAGAGAGGTGTCGGGAAGTATTGGAGTTTTCAGCCCGGAATGTGGGGCCAAAGGTGTAGATGTTACTTAAGGCGAGTGCACCCAGCTCTCCCTCCAGCTGGCCACTTACGGTAAGGTTCGTTTCCTTCCCAAAGAAATCCTGCCTGTAATCTACCTCCCCATTCTCGTTGAGTGGTGGGTTTTTTGGATCAAGCGTCGTTACCCGGAACATCTCTCCTGCCCCTTCTGCATCTGATCCGGTGATGATGGGCGTATGGAGATAATAGAAGCCCTCGTCGTTGAAAAATTTGTGTATTGCAAAAGAAAGCGCATGGCGGATGCGAAAGATCGCGCCAAAAGTGTTGGTTCTTGGCCGCAGGTGGGCAATTTCACGTAAGAACTCCAGGCTGTGTCCTTTTTTCTGCAATGGGTATTTTTCCGGATCGGCTGAGCCGTAAAGCGTGATTTCCGTACCCTGTATTTCTACACTTTGCCCCTTACCTTGTGACTCCACCAGCTTTCCGTTAACCGAAATGCAGGAGCCCGTAGTGATCTGACGCAAAAGCTCATCATTGGCAAAAGTCTTCACATCCACCACAACCTGTATGTTGTGGATGATGGAGCCGTCATTCAGCGCAATGAAAGCCACATTCTTATTTCCGCGTCGTGTACGAACCCATCCCTTGACGTTTACTTCTTCGCCGATCAGGGATTGGGAATCCCTTTTCAGCAGGTCAAACACCCTTTTTCTTTCCAGTTTCATCATCGGTTATTGTATTACATAAATGTCAAAAAGTTGAAAGGTCAAAAAGCCCGGGAATGCATGGTTTTGCATGCATTTGAAACCCCTTAAACTTGACCGCTGATCCACTGCCTTCTTTTTTTTCACGCTCCCGGCATCCTGATTCGACCTGTCTGTATCAAAACCCCAGTCTGGCGGGTTCGCCTGGCCGTGTTTGCAAAAATACAATCTATTTTGGAAAAGAATTAACCCTTCAGGCATTTCTCCATGCTTTGCCAAAGGCGTTCGGCTGTCTGGTCCCAGGAAAAGCGTTGTCGCTGCCGGCGGCCTTTTTCGATAAGGTCCTGACAGAGTTTGTCGTCTTTTGCCACGGTTTGCATGGCCCGGGCGATCTGCTCCACAGATCCGGGGTCAGTTAACAGGGCTGCATCGCCAGCCACCTCAGGCATTGCGGTCACATTGGAGGTGATAACCGGCACATCGCATTGCATAGCTTCGATGATGGGGATGCCAAAGCCTTCGAAGTGGGACACCAACAGCAAGGCGCGGGCAGAAGCCAAAATATTACGCAGGTCATCATCGTAAAGCCTGCCAGCCATAATCACATCTTCGTCATACTGCATCCCATCAAGCACACGCTCCGTTTCGCGCGAACCGAACATCGGCGCACCCACGATCACCAGCTTGTACACTTCGTTGGATACTGACCGGAAGTGATCGAACGCCATGAGCATATGATCAATGTTTTTGCGTTTATGCTGGGATCCGATGTAAACAAAATAGGGGCACCCCTGGGTAAAGCGTTCACGGGTAGCCTTTTTGGTGTCCATATCTACCGGAGCAAATATTTCATGTGCCCCGTTATAGACCACGTCAATGCGGTTATTCGGGTAGGCAAAGGTTTGTGCGATATCCTGACGTGAGTATTCAGAGACAGTGGCTATCCGCGTAGCTTTCCGGGCAAATTTCGGAAAGAAGCGGGTATAATATTTTCGCGACAGCATGGGAATAAAATCCGGATTGTGCATGAAGTTCAGGTCGTGAAAAACGGGCAGTTGAGGCCCTGAGAACCTGGTTGTCAGAAAGCCATCAGGTGAAAAGAACAGATCTGGCTTAACATTGCAGAGGTACCGGGCAACAGCCATTTCAAAAAAGAGGTAATATAATACCGGATGCCTGGCTTGCGGGTATAGCCTGACAGGGTACACATTGTTGGCAAACACGAATGATTCATCCCAGGGCCTGTCGAAAAGAAAAAAAAACTGGTGTTCGGGATGCGTGTTGACAATACGTTTAAGGCTCTGAAAAGAAAACCAACCAATTCCTTCGAGTTTGCCGGGCAACAGGAGTCGGGTGTTGACAGCGATTTTCAACATGACAAGGATTTACAGTCAGGGCAAAACAGCTGTTTTACAGCTTGCCGGAACACATAAACAGCAAAAATATGCTTTTATTTTTTAATTTTGATCACGGAATTGCATGTTTCATTATCAAAAAAACAGATCATATTATGACAGCAAAACTCATGAAGCACATTGAGCCCGGTGTATTGACGGGCGATGACGTACAGGAAGTATTTCGGATAGCCAAGGAGCATCAGTTTGCTTTACCTGCTGTAAATATCATAGGCAGCCATTCAGCCAATGCCGTGCTGGAGGCTGCACGCGACGTGAACTCCCCGGTCATCATACAGTTTTCTAACGGAGGAGCGCGTTTCTTTGCAGGCAAATCCCTGTCGAATGAAAACGAACGTGCGGCCATAGCCGGAGCCATATCTGGCGCACATCATATCCACCAGATGGCCAAGGCCTATGGTGTGCGGGTCATCCTGCATACCGACCATGCGGCCAAAAAGCTCCTTCCCTGGATCGACGGCTTGATGGATGCCAACGAGACCCATTTTAAGGAAACCGGCAAGCCGCTTTTCAGCTCGCATATGCTTGACTTGTCGGAAGAAACACTGGAAGACAACATCGCCATCAGCAAGAAATACCTGGAGCGGATGGCGAAGATGGGCATGTCACTTGAAGTAGAACTTGGTGTTACCGGTGGGGAGGAAGACGGTGTGGATCATACCGACATTGACAGTTCCAAGCTTTACACCCAGCCCGAAGAGGTGTCAGCCATGTATCAGGCGCTCTCTGAGGTATCCGATCGTTTCACCATCGCAGCTGCCTTCGGCAATGTCCATGGGGTCTACAAGCCTGGCAACGTAAGGCTTCAGCCGGTCATCCTGAAAAACTCCCAGAAGCATGTGGAAGAGCAGTTCAAGACAGGGCCGAACCCCCTGAACTTTGTTTTTCACGGGGGAAGCGGATCATCGCAGGAAGACCTTCGGGAAGCCATCTCATACGGCGTGATCAAGATGAACATCGACACCGACACCCAATGGGCATTCTGGCAAGGGGTGAAAGGATTTTATAAGAAAAATGAGGGCTACCTGCAGTCCCAGATCGGCAACCCTGAAGGCGAAGACAAGCCCAACAAAAAGTACTATGACCCCAGGGCGTGGCTTCGCAAGGGAGAAGAAGTGATGCGCGACAGGCTGATGCAGGCCTTTGAAGACCTCAACGCATCAGACAGAAACTGATGATGCAGTTGCGGTAATATGGTCAATTGCAGTTTTGCTGGAGTTAATCCAACTCGGGAAAGTTGATCCTGTCGACTACGATATAGGCTGCAGAATAGTCTCTTCGGATCTTTTCCAGAAAGCGCCGGGCGTCAACCCTTGTCCGGAAGTCCCCTGCCCGCAGCTTGAAGTAAGGTTCTTCATACACGATATAAGCGTTGACGTCCGAATATTTTTTGAGAAAATCTGCTTTTTCGTGTTGGGTGTTCAACCGGGCACGGTTGCCAGAGTCCATGTAGAGGTGCACCCTGTAGCCAGGAATGCCAGGCTGCTGGCTAACTGCATGACGATGCGCCTGCAACAGCCAGGCGATCTTATCATCCTGCTGCACATGGCCCCAAATCAGGGGGTGCAGATCTTCTATGGTATCCAGCTGCAGGGTGTCTACCATCAGGGTATCTGCTATGATGGTATCGGGCATCCACATCGGATCACCATGTTGCTGCTCCTGCCAGGCCTGTGCGCCATCCATGAACAGCACGCCTAACATAAGCAACGGCAGCACCTTACCTGTCCACTTCATTTTTAATTTTTCATTCTTCATTTAATAAGCCCTGGCAAAAACCACCCTTCGTGCAGACGGTTTCCCTGAATAAACGCATTTGCCGGTTTCTTTATTTTCCCCAAAGGGGATCAGGCGGATCGTTGCCTTGGTCTCATCCTTGATGCGCTGCTCGGTTTCGGCTGTCCCGTCCCAGTGCGCTTCAATGAAGCCACCCTTTTCTTCCAGGATTTGTTTAAACTCCTCCCAGGTATCTGCCGTCCGCGTATTTTCCGAACGGAAGTTCAGCGCCCGGCTATATAGATTGTGCTGAATATCTTCCAGGAGGGTTTCCACACGTTCCACCACCTGATCCATGCTGACTACCTCCTTTTCAAGAGTATCCCTGCGGGCCAGCTCCACCGTGCCTTTTTCCACATCACGCGGACCTATGGCCAGGCGGACGGGAACGCCCTTGAACTCATATTCGTTGAATTTCCATCCAGGCTTGTGCGTATCCCGGTCGTCAAGCTTTACAAGGATTCCTTTGGCTTTCAACGCATCATATAATTCCCTTGCCTTGCCAACCACAGCGTCATATTGCGCATCATTTTTATAGATGGGCACAATCACACTCTGAATAGGCGCAAGTTTTGGTGGAAGCACCAAGCCGTTATCGTCAGAGTGGGCCATGATGAGCGCGCCAACCAGGCGTGTGGAAACACCCCAGGAGGTTGCCCATACATGTTCGAGTGTGCCTTCTTTGCTGGCAAACTTCACGTCAAAGGCTTTGGCAAAGTTTTGCCCCAGGAAGTGCGAGGTGCCGGCCTGGAGTGCCTTGCCATCCTGCATCAATGCCTCAATACAGAATGTCTCTACCGCTCCGGCAAAACGTTCGTTTTCCGATTTGACCCCTTTCAGTACAGGGATCGCCATAAAGTTTTCGGCGAAGTCGGCATACACATCCAACATCTGATAGGTTTCTTCCAGGGCTTCCTTTTCTGTGGCATGTGCCGTGTGGCCTTCCTGCCAGAGAAACTCGGCAGTTCGCAAAAACATGCGCGTCCGCATTTCCCAGCGCACCACATTGGCCCACTGGTTGACCAGGATGGGGAGGTCACGGTATGACTGTATCCACTGGCGATAGGTGTCCCAGATGATGGTCTCAGAAGTTGGCCGGATCACCAGTTCCTCTTCCAGTTTGGCGTCACCATCAACAACAACGCCTTTCCCGTCGGGATCATTCTTCAGGCGGTAATGCGTGACCACGGCACATTCCTTGGCAAAACCCTCCACATGGTCAGCCTCCCGGCTGAAAAAGGACTTAGGAATGAACAAAGGAAAATAGGCGTTGGAGTGGCCGGTGTCCTTGAACATCTTGTCAAGCGCGCCCTGCATTTTTTCCCAAATGGCATAGCCATAGGGTTTTATGACCATACAGCCGCGTACGGCACTGCTTTCAGCGAGCCCGGCCCGCTGAACAATATCGTTGTACCACTTAGAGTAATTCTCTTCCCTGGTGGAAAAATCTTTAGCCATAAAGCGCTTTTGGTATAGTATTTGTGATTTTCTTGATACAGAATGAACGGGCAAATTTAACAAAAAAGTCCAGTATAGTTATTAACTTTGTTTATACCAAAACATACAACCAGGAGGATACGTCATGAAAAAACTAATGCAAATTACAGGTATCATGGTAGCCATGGCTCTTGCCGGTTGCTCAGCAACCCAGCATGGGACAAGCTACCCGGACGACGTATATTACAGCCCGCAGGGTGAACGGGTGGAAGCCGACAGGCGTGCCGCAGCAGAGGGGAGCAGGACTGTTGAAGTCGTTGAAGAAGCTGTGGTTACACGCCCCCAGCAAGCAACCGCCACAGGCGTGAATCAGAGAAATGCCTCATATGAGGGCACATCATATCTTGCATATGATGATGCCAACGTTGATGAAAAATATTATTATGATGAAGAAGAGGAGTACAAATACTACTATGATGAGGAAGGGGAAAAAGTCATTGTAAAAAACTTCTATTACGGTGATTACTATGACTTTAGCTATGCAAGCCGCATCAGGCGCTTTCACAGGCCATATGCAAGCTTCCGTTACTTTGATCCTTTCTATACCAACATGTATTATTACACTTACGACCCCTTCTATTTCGGTACCAGTATATACATGGGCTTTGATTTCTCGCCATTCTATTTTGGTGGATTTTTCGGGCCCAGGTGGTACAGCCCATTCTGGTACACGCACAGATATCATTACAGCTGGGTCCGTCCATGGTATTCCTTCCGCCCGATGACCTCATTCTGGATGGGATATCATTCAGGTTTCTGGGCCGGTTATTATGGCTTCGGAAGGCCATTCTTTGGCTATGGACATTGGGGCCATCATTACCCCCATTATTTCTACAACAGCTTTGACGGTACCACGGCCTATCATTACGGCCCCCGCGGTACCACAGGAAGTACTGTAGGAAGAACCACGGAAGGAAGAACGCAACGATCCGGTCAAAATACCTTTGCAGAGGTTTTCGAGCAGCGGACTTATCGCGACAGCGAAGGCCGGAGGCAGATCGCTGATGATGCTACTGCTGATGCACGTCGCATTGAGGCTCGTGAAGAACGCCGAGAAGATGAAGCCCGTCGTGAGGCAAGGGTTGCAGATAACCAAAGAACGGCCACTGCTGAGCGGCGCGAAGTCGCACAGACGCGAGAGGAAGTCGGCCAGGAACAAAGGACAGCGCGCACTGCAGAAACAGTTCAACACGAGCGGCCTTCAGGCGAGCGCGTAAGGGAAACACGTGAAGCCTATCAGCCCGATCGCCGTGTGGAAGACTACAGAGCAGCTACACGTGAATCCTACCAGAGGGAAGGCAGCGAAAGGTATGCGCGCCCGCAACACGCTAGCCCTGAAAGGCAGCAAAGAACAACTGAAGGAGAAAGCCGTGAGTATACCCGACCGAGGTCGTATACCTCACCAAGCTATCAGCAGCCAAGCTCCCCACAGCGCTCAAGGCCAACAACTTCAGCAAGACCATCCACAGACCGGCCCTCACGTGAACAAGCAACACCAAGCCGCAGCACACCATCCAGGCAGCCATCTGCACAGCCATCGCGCACCGACAGGGGCCGGCCAAGCTATACGCCGCCTAGCCAATCGCCTTCCCGGACAACAACCAGTCCATCGAGAAGCAGCTCGCCTTCAAGAAGCACCGCATCACCTTCACGAAGTAGCTCGCCTTCAAGAAGCACCGCATCACCTTCACGAAGCAGCTCCTCTTCACGCTCCAGTGCATCACCACCCAGAAGCAGCTCCTCTTCGCGCTCCAGCGTAGGGTCTTCCAGGAGTTCTTCGAGCCGGAGCTCAGGTGCCAGCAGAAGCAGCGGCAGCAGAAGCAGCGGCAGTAGTAGCAGCAGCTCCTCGTCTTCGGGCAGAAGAAACTAACAGGAAGTTTTCCTGTGACAAATAATCCTCCAACATAATCATCACCTCCCGGCTTATAACTGAATCCGGTTCATGCCGGGAGGTTTTTTTAGCTTTCAAACTCAAAATTATATGCCTGTTATGAAAAAGCTTTGCACTGCATTCATTGCCATCCTCCTTGCAATTAACCCCGTTCTGGCGCAAAACGAAATGGATGCCCTCAGGTATTCTCAGGTATTCCCGGGAGGAACAGCCCGTTTCAGCGCCATGGGAGGATCCTTTGGCGCATTGGGTGGTGACTTTTCCACCCTGGGCATCAACCCTGCCGGCATAGGCGTTTACAGAAGCTCTGAATTCATGATCACCCCTATGCTCAACTACAGCACCGTCGAAACCGGTTATTTCAACACATGGGAAGAAGACATGAAGTATAACTTCAACCTGAACAATATTGGAGTCGTTTTTGCTTTCCCCATGAACAGCCTGAACAACAACGACGCAGGCTGGCAGTTCGTTAACCTGGGATTCGGTATCAACAGACACAACAATTTTAATAACCGGTGGATCGCGGAGGGCTTTAACCCATACAGCTCGCAGATGGCCAGCTTACTGCAGAAAGCACAATCGCAGGGCAGCGTGGACAACCTCGACCCCTTTTCCACAGAACTGGCCTGGGAGACCTGGTTGATTGGGGAAGATGAGGATGGCTTTTTCGCAGACATGTTACATGGCGTCAGCCAGCGCCAGGAAACCAATACATCAGGATATATCCGTGAGCTGGTCCTCACGATGGGAGCAAATTATAACGACAGGCTCTATCTCGGGGCCACTGTAGGGTTCCCGTCCGTATCCTATGAAGAGGAAAGCATGTTCATTGAAGAGGACACCGAAGGAAGCAATGAGGTTTTTAACTCCATGACCTACAGCAACAATTTGCGGACTACCGGAAGCGGATATCATTTTAAGTTTGGCGCCATCTTCAGACTAACCGACATGGTGCGTATCGGCGGTGCCTTCCACTCACCGACCTTCTATGACCTTACCGACAGGTACAGCGCACGGATGACATCGGACCTGAACCTTGATTACGAAAGCAACGAAGCCTCCTCACCACAAGGACGTTTTGATTACGACCTGGAAACACCTTTCAAGGCAATCGGCAGCCTCGGACTGGTATTCGGTACTACCGGTGCCATCAATATCGATTATGAATATGTCGATTATACCGCTGCCCGTCTGCGAAGCAGGGACTATATGTTTTCGGATGAAAACAGACAAATCCGCAATGCTTTTACCGAACAACACAACATACGCATTGGAGGTGAGTTAAACCTCGATCCGATCATCCTCCGTGGTGGATATGGTTATTTTTCCAATCCTTACCGCTCAGGGGTCAATGACGCCACACGGCAACTGATCTCTGCCGGCTTTGGCATCCGCGAACGCGATTACTTTATTGACTTCTCTTACGTGTACAGCTTTTTTTCAGAAGACTATCACTTATACCTGCTTGACAGCGATGACCCGGCTGATTACAATGTCACCGGGACTAACTGGCACCCCCCGGTGACAAGCAGGGACTTCAGCGCAAGTGCATTCAGGCTGACTTTCGGTTGGCGCTTTTAGATTGTTCATGAAACGCTGTTGACTAACAGCCAAAACCAAAATGGCCGGGATCTTTTCGCGAAAAGATCCCGGCCATTTTTATTGTGTCTGCTCAAAGTCTGCTCAAAAACACCATCGTGCTATGCTTCAATATGTTCTTTTACGTGCTTCATGACCACATCATCAACAAGTATTCGCCCACAATATTCGCATACGATGATTTTCTTATGCAGACGGATATCGAGGTGTCGCTGCGGAGGGATTTTGTTAAAGCATCCGCCACAAGCATCCCGTTCAACCGGCACCACCGCCAAGCCATTGCGCGCATTGTCACGTATCCGCTGATAGGCACTTAACAGACGATCTTCAATTATATTACGCTGCTCTTCAGCTTTTTTTTCAAGCAATGCTTCATCTTTCTCCGTTTCGGCAACAATGTCATTGAGTTCGGCTTTCTTTGCTTCCAGGTCTTTATTGCGTTCTTCGAGCTCAGCCTCCACCTCCTTCACCAGCTCCTGCTTTGATTCCACTTCCACGGCAAATTCTTTCATCTTCTTTTCAGCGAGCTGTGCTTCAAGCGTTTGGTATTCGATTTCTTTTGACAAAGAATCATATTCCCGGTTATTGCGCACGTTCATTTGCTGGGCTTCATATTTTTTGATGAGTTCCAGGCTTTCCTGTGCCGCAATTTTTTTATTGGAGATTTCCGTTTCCAATTCCCTGACCTCGTTGTTAAACTTTTCCAGTCGCGTTTCCAATCCGGCAATCACGTCCTCAAGATCCTGAACTTCCAGGGGAAGTTCACCACGCACACTGCGTAACCTGTCAATCTTAAAGTCTATGGTCTGCAGGGTATATAATGAGGTCAGCTTGTTTTTTACAGTCTTTTCAATGCTGTCTTCGTTGGCAGTTTCAGGCACCTGAACCGGAGACCCTTCCGTTCCTGTGCTGGGATTGATCATCTTTTCTGCTTCCTTTGCTTTCTTGGCAGTTTGTTTTTTCTTGGCCATAAATTGTATGTGATTTTCAGTGATTAGCTTAACCTTTCTGTCTGTTTATTATCAGACTGCAGGGGTTTGCCCTGTGCTGCAAGCAGGCACCGGCATTTCATTGCCCTTCCGGGGAGCCCGCCAGGCCACATCTGCATATGTGATCAGCAGTATCTGACAGGGTTGGTGTTCACCTCGGAAATCAGGACGGCAAAGTTAATCATTTTTTTCCGAATGATATCATGTATCAGCTCCTTTGTATGTTGCTCAGTTTCATAATGTCCGGCGTCCACAAGAAGAAGCTTACCGGCCACATCCAAAAACTGATGATACTTGACGTCGGCGGTAACAAAGGCCTGGGCGCCAGCTTTCAAGGCATCTCTGATCAAAAAAGCACCGGATCCTCCGCACAGGGCCACTTTCTTGACCAGGGCCTGTGGTGGTTCGGTATGGCGCAGGACAGGTGTGCCCAGCTGGGCTTTAATCCTTTTAAGAAAGTCATCAGGAGAAAGGGGCGTTTCATATTCACCGATCATCCCGGAACCCGACCGGTCGTAGATATTATCAAGCACATACACGTCATAGGCTACCTCTTCGTAAGGATGTGCATCTTTCATTGCACGGAGAATCTCTTGTTGAAGGTGAACAGGAAAAATCGTTTCGATGCGTTCCTCTTTCTCGTAATGCAGCTCACTGATATTTCCCACAAAGGGATTGGCGCCTTCGCCAGCACGGAAAGAGCCCCGGCCTTCGAGATTAAATGAACAGCAATCATAATCGCCGATATGACCGGCACCTGCTTCAAAGAGCGCGGCACGTACCTTATCTGCATGATCTATGGGACAAAAGGTAACCAGCTTTTTAAGCATTCCGGACGAAGGCTTTAACAGCTGCAGTTTTTCCAGTCCCAGCTTTTCTGCCAGCCGACTATTGACCCCTTGGAAGCTGTTGTCGAGATTGGTATGCACCGACACTACGGCAACCTGTTGTCTTATGGCATCCATCACCATTTGTTCGGTCGGTGTGCCACCAGTGAGGCTTTTCAGCCCTTCAAAAATCAACGGATGGTGTGTGATTACCAGATCACACGATTTTTCCACCGCCTCTTTGAGGACATCGGGAGTCAGCTCCACAGCCAGCAGTGCCCGGTGAACGTCCCGTTCAGGTTCACCGATCTGGATGCCTGAGTTATCATAAATTTCCTGCCAATTGAAAGGCGCTGCCTGGTTAATGACATCAACAATCTGTTTTAGGTTCATGTGTGGATCATTTTTATGTTTCGGTCAGATGAACCGAGCACTTTGCGAGCTCGGCGAAGCCAAGCTCGTCATGCAATAATCATCGGCGTGTGTGTCAGTATTGGTTGGCATGGCTCGGTTCTTCTGTTTATCTTCTTTCAAAACACAGTTAATCAGCGCTTTGTGATTTTGGTTTCTCGCAGAGAACCGCTGATGGTCTCGCTGAGGCTCGCAGAGGTAAAACCCCATGGGTGACAATCATCCTCCTGAAAATCAATTCTTTGGTATGAAAGTTTCATAAGGACACATTCAGGCACACAGCCCAAATGTTGTTTGCACCAGACGCTGAACCCCATATACGGCCGTTCACGCCTGTCACGTGTTGACCACTGCCACAATGATTTCTGCAGCCCTGGTGCTCAATCTGCATTTTCAAAATTACGTTTTTTTATCAGGATAGAACAACTTACGTGCATCATTCATAACCTCCATGCTGCAAAGAAAAGCAAGAATAATGCAGGTTGATTGTTTTGTCGCAAAAATCCATTATCAGATAAAAATAAATATTTAACTTTGACGCATGAATTGGCTCCGGTTATTGTTACTGCCTTTCGCTCTCCTTTATGGTATTGGGGTGTGGTTGCGCAACCTGCTTTTTGACTTGGGGATATTGCCTTCCGAGTCGTTTGACATACCGGTGATCAGCGTTGGCAACCTGAGTGCCGGCGGGGCAGGCAAAACACCCCACACAGAATACCTGGTCCGCTTGATGAAAGACCGTTATACTGTAGCTGTGCTGAGCCGTGGTTACAAAAGAAAAACAAAAGGGTACCGTTTGGCACAAGTTGACTCCACGGCCAAAGAGGTGGGTGATGAGCCCTTGCAGATGAGCCGGAAGTTTCCCGATGTGCGGGTGGCGGTTGATGAAAATCGACGGCGTGGCATTCGTCAACTACTCAGGAATCACCCTGAGGTTAACCTGGTAATTCTTGACGACGCTTTTCAGCACAGGTATGTAAAAGCCGGACTTAATCTGTTGCTTACCGGTTATTACAACCCATTTTTCGATAACTTTTTGTTGCCCGTGGGTAACCTCCGGGAGGCAAAGTTCAGAGCAAAAAGGGCTGATGCGGTTATCGTAACCAAGACACCGAAAGTTTTTTCCCCGCTTGACCGGCGCTACTTCCTGGAAAGAATAAAACCATACCACTCAAAAAAAGTGTTCTTTTCCAAGCTGACTTATCAGCCATGGGTGCCATTGATGCCGGACGTACCTCCACCTCCTCGGGGCAAACCCAACAACATCTTTCTTCTCACGGGCATTGCACGTACGGAAGCCCTTGAGGAACATCTGAAAACGCGTTGCAAGAATTTGTTTGTTCACAAATACCGGGACCATCATCAGTTTACCCCTGCCAATCTCAGGAAACTGCAAGCGCATTACCACAAGACCATTGGCAATGACAAGGTCGTGGTCACTACCGAAAAAGATGCCATGCGGCTTGATGACCCCATGTTGTCTGAATCCCTCAAGGGCATGCCCATATATTATCTCCCTGTCAAAGTCTCTTTCCAGGACCAGGACAAAAAAAAGATTGACCGCTTGATTTTCCGTTTCCTTGCACGTTATCCGGATCATGTATAAGCTGACAACTTTACACAACACAGCATGATCAGAATTGCAGGGGTCTGAACACGCGCGTGCCGAATCACATGCCAGTGGTTCGGCACGCAGGCAGATATCAGTTCAGGGGATCAGAATGGGAGATCGTCTTCTTCGGGTGGGGTTTCGGGAGATGGAGAATCTGCAGGGGGCGGGCTATGATGTTGCGTTTGTTGTTCGCCACCCTCTCTGCCGCCAAGAAAGTTAATCACATCGCCAAGAATTTCTGTAGTATAACGCTGGTTCCCATCCTTGTCCTGGTATTGACGGGTCCGAAGACGCCCTTCCACATAAACCTGGCGCCCCTTGCTCAGGTATTTTTCTGCCAGTTCAGCCTTGTTTCGCCACAGTACCACACGGTGCCATTCCGTTTTTTCCTGACGCTCACCATCTTTGTCGCGATACACTTCATTGGTAGCCACACTTATGCGGGCCATCTTGACGCCACTTTCGAGGGTCATGATCTCCGGATCCGCACCCAGATTTCCCACCAGAATCACTTTGTTTACTCCTGCCATAATCTTGTTTTTTTGTGTTTATAAATCAAATCATTCGCTAAATTAGCTTATTTTTTGTTTAAATGCAAGTTTTTATTTTGAATTGGCGTTTTTATCGTGTTAAACGTATCCCCTTAGAAATTTGTCGATCAGCATGGGTTTTGCCATTTGTTCAAAATCTGCAGGCGCAACGCAGGAATACAGGCGTTTTAGCTCTGCTGCAACCCTTTTTTCTACATGTACAAAATAGAAAGAAGCATAAATGCTTTGATGGGTCAACTGATGCTGCAATGTAACAGGCTTGGGGTTGACTGATCCGGCATCAATGCCTGGTAGCAGGTCAGCAAAACCAACTTCTGCCAGCAGCTCTGGTGCTGCAAGCTGCCGTTCAGCCTCAAGCAGTGGAAACTCGTACATGTAAAGCCAGATGTCTTTTTGCTTTCGTTGTCTGATAAAAAAACTGCCGTGTGGCCGGTCACACGGCCGGATGAAAAAATAATGGAAGTAACGCAGACGAGGTTTTTTGCGGCTGTTTTTACGTGGCAGCTGGTCGACCATGCCGGACTGCAAGGCAAGACAGTGCCTGTTGAATACGCATTCAGGACAGAACGGGTTTTTGGGCTTGCATGTCATGGCGCCAAAATCCATCATGGCCTGGTTGAAATCGCCTGGACAACAGGACGGGATTAACTCCCGGGCAGTGTTTTCAAACAGCTTTCTGCCTTTGGCCGTATCCTTTTTTTCCTGAATGGAAAAGAACCGGGCCAGCACCCGCATCACATTGCCATCCACTGCCGGCACCACCTCGTTAAAGGCAATGGATGCAATGGCTGCCGCAGTATACGGGCCTATTCCTTTAATTCTCAATAGCTCCCGGCTTGTAGCAGGGAGCTTGCCACCGTACGAACCAGTGACCTGCTTTGCAGCTGCATGAAGGTTTCTTGCCCGGGAATAGTAGCCCAGCCCTTGCCATAAACGCAAAACCTTCTCCTCATTAGCGGCTGCAAGGGAATATACATCCGGGAACGCATCCATAAAACGAAAATAATAGGGTAATCCCTGGTCTATACGTGTTTGCTGCAGAATCACTTCAGATATCCAGATGGCGTAAGGATCCTTGCCGGCACGCCAGGGCAAGTCACGGCCATGTGCTCTGTACCAACTCAGCAAGGTTTCTGCAAAATCCATTCTGACGGGGCTTATTCTTATGCAAAGAAAGCAAAAGAGCGTAAACCGTTGAAGGAAAAATATTTAATTTGTTTTTCAATAATCATTAAAAACCTTATCTTTGCAACCTTAATTGACAAGAAAAGACAACATAAATCCCTTATAACCAAAAAAGTAAAGAATTATGACGAAAGCTGAAATCGTTAACGAAATTGCCAACAAGACTGGCATCGAAAAGGTAACTGTACAAGCAACCGTAGAAGCTTTTATGGGAACCGTAAAGAATGCACTTGTTAAAGGAGATAATGTTTACCTCAGGGGTTTTGGCAGCTTTATCATCAAAGAGCGGGCAGAAAAAACCGGCAGAAACATCTCCAAGAACACAACCATCATCATTCCTGCACATTGCATTCCGGCTTTTAAGCCAGCCAAGGAATTTGTAAATGAAGTCAAGGCATCAGTTAAACCCTAGCCTGTATGATATCACATAACCGACTTCAAATCAACAAGTAAAACATAGGAGAAATCATATGCCAAGCGGAAAAAAACGTAAAAGACACAAGATGGCAACGCACAAGCGCAAGAAGCGATTGCGCAAGAACAGGCACAAAAAGAAATAATGTGCTGACTTCCATGTGTTTGGCTCATCATATGCTTATATATAATTACATAATGTCACACCGGCATTATGTAATTTTATTATGATGTTGTCAGCGCATACGGATGTATTCCCTTCTCTGCCCATCTTGAATGGGCGCATAAATCTTAAAGTATCTCAGTTGTGAACAAAGAGTTGATCATTGATTCCGGCAACAAGGAGGTTGTGATGGCTTTGCTGGAGGAGAAGCGTCTTGTCGAGCTTCACCGGGAGCGAAAGAACAACAACTACTCCGTGGGCGACATCTACCTGGGAAAGATCAGGAAGATCATTTCCGGGTTAAATGCAGCCTTTGTAGATGTGGGATACGAGAAGGATGCTTTTTTACACTATCTGGACCTGGGAAGTCAGGTTAACAGCCTGAACAAGTATACCAAGCTGGCCATGGCAGGCAAGACCAGGGTGCTGCCCATGGAAAAGTTTCATCTTGAAAAAGAGATTGAAAAGACAGGAAAGATCACCGAAGTTTTGAATGCCAACCAGCCCATCCTGGTTCAGATTGCCAAGGAACCGATTTCAACCAAAGGTCCGCGCATTACAAGTGAAATATCTCTTGCCGGACGCTACCTGGTGCTTGTACCCTTTTCAGACAGGATCTCTGTCTCACAGAAGATCCAGCATACAGACGAAAAAAACCGGCTGAAACGATTGGTGCAGAGCATTAAGCCAAAAAATTTCGGAGTAATTATTCGCACGGTGGCAGAGGGCAAGATGGTTGCCGACCTGGATGCTGACCTCAACAACCTGGTCAGCAAGTGGTACAGCATTGCGGAAAAGCTCGCCACTGCCAAGCCACCCCGCATGATCATGGGGGAGCTCAACCGGTCATCTGCCATGTTGCGGGACTTGCTGAACGAATCGTTTAACAATATCCACGTAAATGATTCGCAGGTCTATGAAGAGCTCCGCGACTACATCAAAACCATAGCCCCGGAAAAGACTGACATTCTGAAACTATACAAGGGGAAAGCGCCGGTTTTTGATCATTTTGGTATTGAAAAACAGATCAAAGGTTCCTTTGGCAAGGTTGTCTCGATTAAAAGCGGTGCTTACCTGGTGATCGAGCATACCGAAGCATTACACGTCATCGATGTGAACAGCGGTCAGCGTATCAGCAGCGAAAACACCCAGGAAGACAACGCGCTGGACGTAAACCTGGAAGCTGCAGCCGAAATTGCAAGACAGCTGAGGCTGCGCGACATGGGCGGCATCATCGTGGTCGACTTCATCGATATGGTACAAGCCGGCAACCGCCGCAAATTGTACGAAAGGATGAAGGAAGAGATGAAAAAGGACCGGGCAAAACACAATGTGTTGCCACCCAGCAAGTTCGGTCTTGTTCAAATCACCCGGCAACGGGTCCGGACCGAAACCAACGTGGAGACCCTGGAAAAATGTCCCGCTTGCGGTGGATCCGGAAAGATCAAACCCAGCGTGATCCTGGTGGATGAGATTGAAAGCAATCTCAGGTACCTCATCAGGGAACAAATGGAGAACAGGCTTACCCTGCGCGTCCATCCCTTTATTCACGCTTATCTGACCACAGGATTTCCGTCGATCAGGTTTAAATGGTTGCTGAAACACAAAAAGTGGATCAAAGTATATCCTTCTACATCCTACCACTTTCTCGAATACCGGTTTTTTAATAAACTGGATGACGAGATCAAACTTTGACGTACACGAAGAAAACGATGAACGTTGAAGCGCTTACAGAAAAAGCCAGGCGGTACTGTGCTTACCGGGAGCGGTGTACACGCGAGGTGGAGGAAAAACTCCTTCGCCTGGGGGCCGACCGGCATGCGACGGGCCAGGTAATCCGGGCGTTACGCGAGGAGGACTTCCTCGACGACCAGCGCTATGCCAGTATCTTCGTGCGCGGAAAGTTCCGCCAGAACGGATGGGGAAAAGTGAAGATCAAGGCCGCCCTGCGCGCGAAAAACATCCCTGAAGACCATATCCGGCAAGCCCTTGAGGAGATTGACGGCGATGCCTACATCCAAAAGCTGCGGACGCTGATGACCCAGAAGAGACAAACACTGAAGCCCCGCAACGAAGAAGACCTCCGGGCAAAAACGGCGGCTTACTGCATACAAAAGGGATATGAACCGGCGTTGGTATGGGAAATGATGAGTTGAAACCTACATGCCAAAGGTTTGACACATAGAAGGATAATTATTATCACGGGGCTTTTGGACTAAGTTGGCTCTTGAAAACAACAAACGCCAGATAACCAATTAGTTGAAAAATACAAACACATCAATATAACTTGTAATCAATAAACACCCATGGTATACAAAGATCAGATCACAGACCTGGACCAGAGGCTTGATGCCTTAAGGAGGTTTCTTTGACATTGACGGCAAGAAATCCCAGGTAGCTGAAATGCAAAAAGAAACAGAGGCTCCTGACTTTTGGGACAACCCCCGGGAGGCGCAGGGCAAACTCAAGAAAAGCAGCAGCATCAAAAAATGGGTCGATGCTTATGAAGACGCCCGTCAGCAGATCGAAGACCTTAAGGTGCTTCATGAGTTTTATCACGAAGGAGAGTCGTCAGAAGACGAGGTGGAGGAGCAGTATGCGAAGGCCCTGGAGCAAATGGAGGCCCTGGAGTTTCGCAAAATGCTGAACAAAGAGGAAGATCACCTGGATGCCATTGTCACGATCAATGCAGGTGCAGGCGGCACGGAAAGCCAGGACTGGGCCGAGATGCTGATGCGCATGTACCTCCGTTGGGGCGAACGCCACCAATACAAGACCAAGGTGCTGGACGTTCAGGAAGGAGATGGTGCCGGCATCAAAAGTGCGTCTATTGAGTTTGAAGGCGACCACGCCTATGGATACCTGAAAGGAGAAAACGGCGTACACCGCCTTGTAAGGCTGTCCCCTTTCGATGCCAACAACAAAAGGCACACCTCCTTTGCCTCCGTTTATGCCTACCCGGTGGTTGACGAAAACATTGACATTGAACTGAACCCTTCCGATTTGTCATGGGACACCTTCCGCTCAAGCGGACCTGGCGGACAGAATGTGAATAAGATTGAAAGTGCGGTAAGGGTCAGACACGCCCCATCGGGTATCGTGGTGGAATGCCAGGAAACCCGCTCACAAAACCAAAACCGGGAAAAAGCACTCACCATGCTGAAGTCACAACTTTATGAACTGGAGCTGCGCAAGAAAAGAGAAAAAATTGATGCCATGGAAAGCAGCAAAAAGAAAATCGAATGGGGCTCACAGATCAGAAGTTACGTGTTTCACCCATACAAAATGGTTAAAGACCTCCGCACCGGAGTTGAAACTTCGAATGTACAACAGGTTATGGATGGCGACATTGATGCATTCATTAAAGCCTATTTGATTGAATTTGCATAACCATAATGCAGTAAAATATTTTTTCAAAAACAGCATTTCTGCTGATATTTAACAGGTTAAGCCGCTAGTTTAAAGAACACTTTGGGTATAACAGCTAAGTTTTTTTCTTTCAAAGACTTAGCTGTTCGTCGTTAATAACTTTCCGTTTTTGTTAATAACATATTGAGACTTGTTGTTGTTTTGTTTCTTAATTTCGTAATTAAGGCACCACTTCAGCACCCGGCACACCTCTGCTTTATTATATAAAGCAATCAATTCAGGTTATTAACAATAAAAAAACATATACGCTATGGCTGACAACTCTGCGCTAAAAAATAAGAATGACGCCCGGCAGCAACAGATAAAAAACAACCTGTACGAGGAAATGCTTGAAGAGCGCACAGAGGCGATGGATGCCAAGAAGGGAACCATCGGTCATTCATTAACCCGCTATGATTATGACGAGGTGATGGAGTCTGCCACAGCGTATTTTGGTGACGACAGCCTGGCAGCCAATGTATGGGTTAACAAATACGCACTCAAGGATTCGGAAGGCAATCTGTACGAACGAACGCCTGACGACATGCACCGCAGACTGGCCCGCGAGATTTGCCGCATTGAACAAAAATATCCCAACCCGCTTACGGAAGATATCATTTTCAACCTCTTAAAAGACTTTCGTTATATTGTCCCTCAGGGCAGCCCCATGGCAGGCATTGGAAACCCATTTCAGATCGGTTCGCTGTCCAATTGTTTTGTTATTGGGAACAAAGGCATTGCAGACTCCTATGGAGGCATCATGAAGCTGGATGAGGAGCAGGTACAGCTTATGAAACGCAGAGGTGGTGTAGGACATGACCTTTCGCACATCAGACCCAAAGGCAGTCCGGTAAAAAACAGTGCACTCACCTCCACCGGCCTGGTCCCATTTATGGAAAGGTACTCCAACTCCACACGCGAGGTCGCCCAGGACGGTCGTCGTGGGGCACTTATGCTTACAGTCTCTGTCAAGCATCCTGATGCCGAGGGTTTTATTGACGCCAAGATGGCGCAAGGTAAGGTTACCGGGGCCAATGTAAGCGTGAAGATTACTGACGAATTCATGGAGGCCGTAGCCAAAGATACCGACTTTGTGCAACAATACCCCATAAACGCCAAAAGCCCGGTATACGTCAAGAAGATCAGGGCGCGTGACCTGTGGAAAAAGATCGTGTACAACGCCTGGAAATCGGCGGAGCCCGGGATCCTCTTCTGGGACACCATCATCAGCGAATCAGTCCCCGACACATACAGCGACCTGGGCTTCCATACCGTGTCAACCAACCCCTGCGGTGAGATCCCGCTTTGCCCTTATGACAGTTGCCGGCTCCTGGCCATCAACCTTTTTGGCTATGTCAAAAACCCTTTCCAGGAAACAGCAAACTTTGACTTTGCCCTGTTTAAAGAGCACGTGGCCTATGCCCAACGCATCATGGACGATATTATCGACCTGGAACTGGAAAAAATAGATAACATCCTGACCAAAATAGAAAACGATCCGGAAGATGAGGAGGTGAAACGCGTGGAGCTGCACTTGTGGCAGAAGATCCGCAACAAATGCATTGAGGGTCGGCGCACAGGCATTGGCATCACCGCCGAAGGGGACATGCTTGCTGCTCTCGGATACCGTTACGGCACGCAGGAAGCCAACGATTTTTCGGTGAAGATCCACAAATGCCTCGCATTGGAAGCGTACCGCTCGTCCGTCAAGCTCGCCGGTGAGCGTGGGCCATTTCCGGTCTACGACACCCGTCGCGAAGCCAATAACCCCTTCATCCAACGCCTCAAAGAGGCCGACACCGGTCTGTACACAGAGATGAATGAAAAAGGACGCCGAAACATCGCCCTGCTTACCATTGCCCCTACCGGAAGTGTGTCCATCCTCACTCAGACCACCTCCGGCATTGAACCGGTGTTCATGGTGGCGTATAAACGCCGCCGCAAGGTCAACCCCAACGACAAAAACGTACGGGTAGACTTCACCGATGAAGTGGGCGACACCTGGGAAGAGTACAATGTGTTTCACCACAAATTTCTGGATTGGCTGAAGGTCAATGATTATGATGTGGAGGAGGTCCGCCGCATGAAGGACAATGCACTGCAGGATGTCATCAGGCGGTCACCTTATCATAAGGCGACTGCCAATGATGTGGACTGGGTCTCCAAGGTGAAAATGCAGGGTGCAGTGCAGAAATGGGTTGACCATAGCATCAGTGTTACCGTAAACGTGCCCGGAAATGTAAGCCAGGAACTTGTGGGCCAGATCTACCAAACAGGGTGGGAGAGCGGTTGCAAGGGGGTTACGGTGTATCGCGACGGCTCCCGCTCCGGAGTGCTTGTAACTGAAAAGAAAAAAGAAGACCGGGTTTTCAGAGAGACTGAAGCACCCAAACGTCCAAAGGTCCTTGAAGCCGAAATTGTACGATTCAACAACGAATCTGAAAAATGGATGGCCGTTGTCGGCATCCTTCATGACAGGCCTTATGAGATCTTCACGGGTAAAGCAGAAGGCTTCTACCTGCCTCCCGACGTTAATAAGGGGTTGGTAATCAAAAACAAACTGGAAAGCGGCGAAAAGCGCTATGATTTTCAGTTCCAGGACAAAGATGGCTATAAGGTAACCATCGAGGGGCTTTCCCGTTCTTTCCACAAGGAATACTGGAACTATGCCAAGCTGATATCCGGAATTCTCCGGCACGGGATGCCGTTGCCCTCCGTAATTGATGTGATCGAAGATTTGAACCTGCACAGCGACCGCCTGCATACGTGGAAGAATGGGGTGGTCAGGGCCCTGAAAAAGTTTATCCCTGATGGCACCCGCGCAAAGGGTCGCATATGCAGCAACTGTCAGCAAGAGGATTCCGTAATCTACCAGGAGGGCTGTCTCACCTGCACCAGTTGCGGTGAGAGTAAATGTGGCTGATCACATTTTAACCTTGTTTTGTGTTAAAAAAGCCCGGCAAATGAATGCCGGGCTTTTTATATGGTTGAAAAATCACTAGTGCCCTGTGCAAGTATCATTGAAAATATTATTTTTGCCCGTTAGCCCGTTTTGATCTATATGATTTGCAGCAATTTAGAACAATTATAAACAACCTTATTCATTCACCACAATAGACTGATTAGTTATGGCAGAAAAAGGCAAGGAAAGCCCCGGAACAGGGGGCACTACAGGAAAGGAAGCGCAGAACACGGTAGCGGATACCGGTTCAAAAGGGTTCCTGCGCTGGATTGAGGTCATGGGCAACAAGCTGCCCCACCCTTTCTGGATTTTTCTCTGGATCACCATTTTTATTGTGCTCCTCAGCGCCCTTACAGCTTATTTGGGTGTAAGTGCCATTCATCCCGATGACGGCAGCCTGGTAGAGGCAGAAAACCTGATCAGCGGTGAGGGCTTGCGCCGTTTCCTGGAGGAGATGGTCACCAACTTTGCCCATTTTGCACCCTTTGGCCTGGTCCTGGTCATGCTTATGGGCGTTTCCATCGCTGAACGCAGCGGCCTGCTTGCAGTAGCCTTGCGTACGGTAGCTTTTTCCGTGCCCAAAAAAGTGGTATTGCCCGTAATTTTCATCATCGGCGCAGTAGGCAATGTGGGATCGGATGCCGGTGTAGTCATCGTACCGCCCATTGCGGCATTAATATTTACACAGATGGGGTTGCATCCCATTGCCGGGCTTGTGGCGGGTTATGCCGGTGCGACGGCTGGCTTCACAGCCAATTTTTTCATTGCAGGCACAGACGTGTTGCTGGCTGGAATAAGTACAGAGATCACCTCACAGATGCCAGGCGGGATGGAGGTAAGCCCTACCGCAAACTGGTATTTCATGATCGCATCCACCTTCATGCTGGCCTTTGGCGGAGCATTCATTGCCCGGCGATACACCATTCCGCGGTGCAATAAGTTTGAGTTGATCGGCACCTTCGACCATGAGATTACCGACGGCAAGCTCAGCCCGGAAGAGCGCAAAGGAATGCGCAGGGCAGGCCTGGCCTTGTTGATCTATGTCATCATCATCCTCATCCTGGTGGTTCCCTCTGCAGCACCGCTGCGTAACCAGGAAACCGGTGGCCTGGTGCCCTCACCCTTCCTGCGCGGGCTTATCCCCATCCTGTTCTTCTTCTTTGCCATCCCGGGCTATTTTTACGGAAAGGCCACCGGAGCCATCAAAAAGCCCAACGACGTGCTCAAGCAAATGGAGCACGGCATGAAGGAACTCTCCGGCTACATCGTACTTATGCTTATCGTCGCCCAGTTTATCAACCTGTTCAGCTGGTCGAACCTCGACACCATCCTCGCCATTGGCGGGGCCGACTTCCTGCAGTCGACCGGACTTACGGGGCCGCTCATGTTTGTGATGTACATGATTATTGTGGCCGTCCTCAATATTTTTCTGGGAAGCGGATCAGCAAAATGGGCCATCTTTGCACCAATCTTTATCCCAATGCTTGCCCAGCTGAACTATAGCCCGGCTTTCGTGCAGCTGATGTATCGCGTAGGGGACTCAATCACCAACTGCGTCACTCCATTATACGTCTACTTCCCGCTGTTGCTTGGATGGATACACAAGTACAACAAAAACATCGGCATCGGCACCATTGTGTCGCTGCTCATTCCCTATGCCATCATCCTGTTCTTTATGTGGCTTGTGTTGCTATTTGTGTGGTTCACCCTGGGACTCCCAATCGGTGTGGGTGAAGGGATTTACATACAGTAAGCACGCATACAAAAAGAAGCCGTCTCATAAAATTTAAGCTTCTGAGAATTGAATTTTTGAAAAAGTTTTCGGGCATAGCATACGAATAAAAAGAGGGTGTCTCTGACTTTTGAGACACCCTCTTTTTTCTGAAGCATTTGGCAATCCCTTGAACGGTTTTATTCCTCCTCCTGCTGTGCTTCCTCGTATGCTTTCAGCAGCTGTTCCTGGATATCCATAGGCACCTGCTGGTATTCTGCAAACTTCATTCCGTAGGTGGCACGTCCGCTCGTAAGCGATGACAGGCTGGTAGAATAGCGGTTCATCTCAGCCAACGGCACTTTGGCACGTATCCGCTGATAGTTGCCCTCGCTGTCCATCCCCATGATGATAGCACGGCGCCCCTGTAAGTCGGTCATGACATCACCCATCTTTTCTTCGGGCACCATGACCTCTACATCGTAGATGGGCTCCATGATCTTGGGACCGGCAGTCCTGAAGGCCTCCCGGAAAGCATTGCGGCCGGCGAGTTTAAACGAGATTTCGTTGGAGTCGACCGGGTGCATCTTGCCATCATAAATATTGACTACGATATCGCGAGCATAGGACCCGGTCAGCGGCCCTTCTTCCATCTTTTCCATCACCCCTTTGAGGATAGCCGGCATGAAGCGGGCATCGATAGCACCACCGACAATACAGTTGTTAAAGACCAGCTTGCCACCCCAGTCCAGGTCATGCTCTTCCTGCTTACGCACAGGAAACTCGGTCTGGTTGGGCTTTCCTTCCTCATAAGGCTCGATCATCATGTACACCTCACCAAATTGGCCGGCACCGCCGGATTGTTTTTTGTGGCGGTATGTTGATTTCGCGTTCTTGGTGATGGTTTCCCGGTAAGGAATCTTGGGCGCAAAAAATTCAATTTCGACCTTATGGATGTTTTCAAGCATCCATTTGGCCACATTCAGATGCATCTCACCTTGTCCGGAGAGGATCATCTGCTTGAGTTCCTTCGACTGCTCAAAAAGGAGAGTGGGGTCAATGCTGTTCATTTCGCGCAGCACCGTACCCAGCTTTTCTTCATCACTGGTGTTTTTAGCCTTCACAGCGAATCGGTGTTTCGGATTCGGAAACACGATGGCACTTACCTTTACCCCCTGGTTCTTTGGTCCGGTTAGGGTATGGTTTGTTTTGGTGTCTTTTAGCTTGATGGTGGCAGCGATGTCACCGGGCATTACCTTTTCGACCTTTTGCCTGTTTTTGCCTGCCACAATAAACAGCTGGGAGAGGCGCTCTTTGCTGTCTGAATCGGAGTTGATCAGGTCGGCAGACTCGGCGATGCTGCCTTCATATACGCGAAAGAAAGACAGTTCACCCAGGTGGGGCTCGACGGCAGTCTTGAACACAAAAGCCACCGTGTCCTTGCTTTCGTCGAAGGTCAGCTCATTGCCTTCGGTGTCTTTTTCGGGGGCGACTTCTTTGGGTCCGGGAAGGTTTTCGGTGATGGCTTCCATGAAGCGGCCTACGCCCTGGTTGTTTTTTGCAGAAGCACACATCACCGGGAACATGGTGCGTGTGGCAATGCCCTGGCTGATGCCGCGGGCAAGCTCTTCGTCACCCAGCGAACCATTCTCAAAGAAGGCTTCCATCAGCTCTTCGTCGCTCTCGGCAGCAGCTTCAATCAACTCATTCCGATAACCTTCAGCCTTGTCCTTTTCACCATCAGGAATGTCCGACACCTCTGGTTTGCCTCCATCAACAGGGAATTTGTACATTTTCATCTTCAGCACATCGACCACCGTGTCGAAACCGATCCCGGCATTGACAGGGTACTGGGCCACCACAGTTTTGCCTCCAAATTGGGCTTTCAGCTGACGCAGTGTTTCATCAAAATTGGCTTTTTCATGCTCCAGCTGGTTAACCAGAAACATGGTTGGCTTTTCAAGCGCTGTGATCTGGCGCCAGGTAATCTCGGTCCCCACCTCTACACCATTTTGGGCGTTGATCAGCATGACTGCCGTATCAGATACCTTGAGGGCCGCAATCACCTCACCGATAAAGTCGTCGAAGCCGGGAGTGTCAATGAAGTTAATCTTGAAACCGTTATACTCG
>PWNO01000161.1 GCA_003557765.1 Bacteroidales bacterium | reverse complement strand
TTAAGATCATTCAGCTTTGGTTTTTGCTTGATGGCCAGGAGATCATGGACCAGCTGGTCAGTCCGGACTTGTCCGAGGGTTTGATCCAGGCTTATGTTTCCTCCGTGGAGCTGGATGTGCTTCGCGAAATAGAGGACAATTTTGACCAGTGGGTAAAGATACACAACATGGAACAACACCAGGTGGCTTATACCGGCATCCCCGTGATGCTTAAAAGACTGGATAAAAGCATCATCAGCAGTCAGACCTACAGCCTGATCATTGCCACCATTCTGGTGATCATCATGGTAAGCATGCTTCTCGGATCATTCAGGAAGGGACTGATCGCCATTGTTCCAATCGGAATTACCCTGATCATCCTGTTTGGCATCATGGGACTGACCGGAATACCGCTCGACATTGCCACCGTGCTTACCGGAAGTGTTACCATCGGCATTGGGATTGACTACTCAATACACATGATCAGCCGTTTCGGGAAGGGTTGCCGGGAAGGGCTGGGTCTGGAAGCCAGTCTGAAAAACAGCATCCAAACCAGCGGTAAGGCGATCTTTATCAACATGCTCTCTGTAAGCGCCGGCTTTGCCGTGCTCGCATTCTCAAACCTGGTTCCGCTGCAGCGTTTTGGCTTCCTGATCGCCGTCACCATGCTTGTTGCAGGAATGGCCAGCCTGACCTTGCTGCCTCTGATGCTTCTTAAATCATCTTCATTATCAATAAAAAAATCAAAAACAAAAAAACCATTATCAATATGAAAAAGCTAAAATTTATCATTGTTGCAACAATGTTTTTACTTACGATCAATCTTCCGGTACTTGGAGGAGATGCTGTGCGAATACTTGACAAAATGGACACAGTGCTTTTTGCCGCTGAAGATCAAAAAAGTACCATTAAAATGGTGCTCATCGACCGTAACGGAAATGAGCGTACCAGGGAGGCGATGGTGTGGCAAAAAGGTTCTGACAAGCGATTGTTCCGGTTTACGGCACCTGCAGGAGAGGCGGGCATCGCGTTCCTGTCGCTCCCCGATGACGTGATGTATCTTTACATGCCTGCCTTTGGCAGGGAAAGACGCATTGCCTCCCACGTGAAGAACCAGTCGTTTGCCGGCACCGATTTTTCTTACGAAGACCTGGAATCCGTCAAATACAGCGAAAAGTATGCTCCGAAATTGCTGGAAGAAACGGCGGAGCATTATATCCTGGAGCTGACACCCTTGCCCGATGTGCGCAGCGATTATTCGAAAGTGATTGCGCACGTGAACAAAGTACATTACTATCCTGAAATAATGGAAAGCTATGATAGGGGAGGACAGAAGGCCAAATTGGCCGAATATGTCTTTGACCGGCAAGGTGGCTACTGGTACATGCAGGAGGTCTATATGACCAACCTCAACCGGGATCACCGCACCCGGATGACTTTTAAGGAGGTGCAATTCGATACCGGCATCGATGACCAAACATTTACGGTAAGAAACCTGACGCGGTACTGATAGCATGTAAACTCTAACATCAACATAATGCTCATATGACAGTTTTTTTGGCAAACAGGGGGCTGATTGTCAATTATCGATTATCGATTATCGATTTTCTATTAGGATCGAAGTTTTCGTGCATCAAAATTCAACTAAACAACTAAACGACTAAACAACTAAACCATTGCATACCTATGAAAATCACGACATTGTTTATAATGGCTTTTCTAATTGCACCCGGCATTATTGCACAGGAGAGCCCTTTGATGTGGCGCGGTTCCATTGAGTCGGACCAGCGGCTCCGTCTGGAGGATGAGCAAGAGTGGCTTTGGAATGAGAACCGGCTGGACCTTCAACTGGAAAAGCGTGCCATGCCACTGCGCATTGTCGGCAATGTATGGCTAAGACACCTGGGACCATCAATTACTGAAACCTCCTCGGACCTGTTTTTAAAGGACAAGGTTCATCCGTGGAACCTCGACATCAGAGAGGCTTATGTGGAAGTGTATGGTTTTCTGTCCGAGAAACTTGACCTGAAGGTGGGCCGACAGCACATCAACTGGGGAACTGCTGACCGGTTCAATCCCACAAGGACCCTCAATTCACCCGATCTGGAGGATATTCTGGACTTTGGCAGGATGATGGGTTCGGATGCGATCAGTCTGCAGTGGCACTTTTCCCACGCCACCTCCTTTCAAGGTGTTTTCGTGCCCCTTTTTCGCCCTGCAAACCTGCCTCTGGGAGCGTTTTCGGACCTTTTTGCCATCCAATCGGACCTGCCGGAAGGGGTTTCTATCCATGAATACAGAGACAACTTGATTACTCCACCCAACACGCTCAAAGACGCCTCATCATTTGGTTTCAGATTGCGCAGTTTTTTGTGGAATACAGACGTTTCTATCTGTTATGTGTATGGCAGGCATGCGATCCCTGTTCCCATACAAGTTGAGTTAACCAGAGTGGGTCAGTCTCAGTTTGACATGCACGCAACAATGATTTTTCCGCGGCATCATGTAATTGGCGCAGACCTTGCAGGCAGCATCGGAAGAGTTGGCGTATGGGCCGAAGCAGCCGTTTTCATTCCCAAAGAGGAGGTTACCATGTTGCTTATAGCGCTACCTATGCCCGAGCAGCAGACTCAAATAATTGAAAAAGAACCCTATGTCAGGTTTGTGGTTGGAGGAGATTACACCTTCCGAGGAGGCACCTACCTGAACATGCAATATGTAAGAGGTTTTCTGCACGAAAGCGGAAAGGGGAACCTGAACGATTATCTTTTTCTCCAGGCGGAACGAAACTTCCGAAACAACACCATCGTGCTACAGCCGCTGGCCGGTGGGGTAAGCATCGCTGACCGCGACAACCTGGAGAACAATTACGCGCTTTTCTACACACCTGAGATCAGTTACAGGGGCATTGACAATTTTGAAATTGCCCTCGGGGGCTTCTTCTTTACCGGAAAGGGTGATCACCTTTTTGCTTCCCTAAACGACAAAAACATGTTGCGCCTCGTTGTAAAAGCCTCTTTTTGATTTTTTTCTTTATTGAACACCTTATTAATCCGGCAAAAAACAGCACTAAGTCTGATAGTCCGTTAATCGACTGTTGGTTGTTTTTTTTGTGAATTTGTGCAAGAATTTGTGTAATTTGTGGATAAAGTATTCTCTCCCGGATATATTTCATTATTTTGCATATCATTGAATCCGCAAATGCTTTTTTGTTAAAATATACTCTTTAAGATGCTATTTTTCAAATGTTTAATTTTCTTATTGAATTTCGAAATAAAATATCTAAAAAATTAGATTTTTATAAAAAACAATCTATATTTGCATATGCGATTCTAAATATGAGCCCACTCCAAAAAGTCAAAAAAAGCCACAGATTCACAGATTAGAATATTTAATTTTTTTAAGGTGCTCATAAACAACAACATAAGGTTGTGCTAAAATATCATTATGGTTAAAAATTGGTTTTAGGAGTGGTCTCAAGCATGTGTCTGAATCATTAGAGAAAAAATACTTCAATTAACCATAGTGCCCTATGAAAAACATTGCCACTTTTTTCCTTACCGTGATCCTGCCAATACTGATCATCACCATTGTGTTGAGGGATGCAAGCCGCGACAATACCCTGCTTGAGGACTTGCGTGAAGAGTTCAGCATCCCGCACATCCCTTCGGTAGACCACAGCAAGCATGCTGAGTTGCAGCGCGACTTTGACAATCCGCATGAGATAACCGCCACCTGTTTGTCGTGCCACACGGAGCGGGGTTATGAAGTTATTTCCAACGCACACTGGAACTGGGAACGGGAAGCCTACATTGAGGGGCGCGGTGTGACCTACCTTGGGAAGAAAAACCTCATCAACAATTTTTGCACCGGAATTCTGTCAAACGAGGCTACCTGCAACCGCTGTCACATCGGCTACGGATGGGCGGATGACAGTTTTGATCATAGCAACCAATATAACATTGACTGTTTGATTTGCCACGACAACAGTGGCTTGTATGACAAAGCCCGTGGTGGTGCAGGTTATCCGGTTCCCGGGCTGGATTTCCAAACTATCGTGCAACAGGTGGGTCGTCCGCAGAAGGATAATTGCGGTTACTGCCATTTTTATGGCGGAGGGGGGAATAATGTAAAGCATGGGGATCTTGAAAACGCTTTGCTCACCGCTTCATGGGAGGTTGACGTACACATGTCAGCAGAAAACACACATCTGGAGTGCATTGACTGTCATCAGACCACCAACCACCAGATGCTCGGCCGCTATTATGGTGTTTCCAGCGACAACACCATGCGCGCCACCTGTGAAAGCTGCCATACCTCAATGCCTCACATCAACAACAAACTGAATGAGCATACCGTAAAAGTGGCCTGTCAGACTTGCCACATTCCGGTGTATGCAAAGGTGAATCCGACCAAAATGCACTGGGACTGGTCGACCGCCACCGACCGGCGTGATGGGGAACCTTATGAAGTCCTTGACACCCTTGGTAATTTATTGTACACCTCCATTAAAGGGGACTTTCACTGGCGGCAAAATGCGGTTCCCGACTATGTTTGGTTTAACGGCACCGCCGATCATCATCTGATTTCAGACATAATTGGCCCGGAGGATTCTGTGATATACATAAACACGTTGTTTGGAGATGCGCGTGATCCTGATTCAAGGATTCATCCTGTAAAAATCCATACCGGTCGTCAACCTTACGATAAGGAGTACAGAACCATCATCCAGGCCAAGCTCTGGGATGCAGAAGTGGGAACTGGTGCACTGTGGATTGATCTTGAGTGGGATGAAGCCTTGCAGGCAGGTATGGATTATGTGGGGATGCCCTTTTCAGGTGAATATGAATTTATTGACTCCAAAATGTTTCTTTTGGTGAATCACATGGTATCACCAGCCGATCAGGCTTTGTCGTGTGAAGACTGCCATACAAGGTCCGGAGGAAGGTTGCAAAACATTGAAGGGATTTATATCCCGGCCCAAACCACATATGCCGCCATCGATTATTTTGGAGTGTTCCTGCTGTTGTTCTCATTTGCAGGAATCGTCATTCACGCTACAATGCGCTACCTGGCAGCCAGAAATAAACCATAAACCCTCAACCCTAAACCAAATGAAAGTCTACCTATACACCCGATACGAAAGATTCTGGCACTGGACACAGGCCTTTCTGATCCTTTTCCTGGCCCTTACCGGCTTTGAAATACACGGTTCTTACCGTTTTTTTGGTTACGAGAATGCCGTGCATCTGCACAACAATGCCGCCTGGGTCTTGATCGTGCTGATCATCTTCACTATTTTCTGGCATTTCACCACAGGTGAGTGGCGCCAATACCTTCCCACCACCAAAAACCTCAGGGCCCAGATCGAATATTACATCACCGGCATTTTCAAAAATGCCCCCCATCCCACCAGGAAGAGCAGTCTAAGCAAGCTGAATCCCATGCAGCGTCTGGTATATCTCGGACTGAAGATCCTTTTCATTCCCGTAATGGTTTTGTCTGGCCTTATTTATATGTTTTACCGGTTTCCGTTGCACGGCAGGATTGAATCGATAGGAATTGAGAATCTGGCTCCCATAGCTTTCATACATACGCTGGGGGCATACATCCTTCTGGCTTTTGTGCTGGTACACGTTTACCTGATCACCACCGGGCATACGTTAACATCGAATCTGATGGCGATGATCACGGGCTGGGAAGAGCTCGAGGAGGGAGAGATGCGCGAAGAGGTGAGAGATAAAGTGGAAAAGAAATCATAAACATCCATAAAAATGAATAAAAAGGTTTTAAAAAAAGTTCCAGTCCTGTTTTTCGCCCTGATGCTGGTGGTGGTTTCGTGCAAAAGCAACCGGCAACAGCCGGGGCCAACACCTTCGGTTGAAGAGGCTGAAACCCTGCTGGCATATCTGGAGGAAAACGGTGACCTGTTAAATGGTCCGGCCATCCCTGCACTGATGCATGCTGATGCCGTTTATGCACTCCTGGTGGCGAACAACATCCACGTTATTGACCTGCGACCTGCTGAGGAATATGCTGAAGGACACATCACTCACAGTGTAAATGTTACACCGCCGGATATCCTGAACCATTTTGAGAACAGGATCCACCCCGCCGGTTTTGATCACATTGTTTTGGCATGCTCCAATGGACAGCTGAGTGGTTATGTTAACGCAGTTCTGTTGTTTCTTGGTTATGACAATGTGGTTGCACTTCAATATGGTTTGAGCAGCTGGGATGAAGAAATTGCTCAAGATTTCTGGCTTGCGGCCACCAGCGACCATCTGGAGGGGCGGATGGAAACCGTTCCACACCCTAAAAACCCTCCCGGAAAGCTGCCTGCACTGGCTACCGGACACAGGAATGGCTACCACATCCTGAGGGCCCGTGCAAAGGAGGTCCTTGATGTTGACAATGAAAGCTTTGGTGTGAGCTTACAGGACGTTATCAAAGATCCGGAGAGATTTTATCTCATCAATTACTGGCCGGAAGACCTCTACAACAGGGGTCATCTTCCCGGTGCCGTGCAGTACACTCCCAAAGTGGCTTTTCACAGCAGTCAGTACATC
>PWNO01000168.1 GCA_003557765.1 Bacteroidales bacterium | reverse complement strand
CTTTGGCTCCGGGTTCCACTTCGAGGATGCTATCGATGGCATTTCTTGCGATATCTGCTTTGGCGATCCTTCCCGGACGGCTGCGCGCCTCGCCTCCAACCCTGCTGGGCCAGTGTGCCACAATGAAGTGCATCCGTTCGCCGAGCAGATTGCCGGTGAGCAACAACTGATCCCTGGTTATGAACCCAGGGCGGTCGGGAACAACGGTGGGATAGGTTTGGTGACTGATGTATTCAAAATAGTCGGGGTTATAGAAAAAGGCGACATGCATCCCGCGGCGATCAGGGCCACGCTCAAACACCACCTGATAGTTCCTGTCGCGGATCCTTTCATGTGCAGCCAGATCCTCAAGTACGGTTGTGTTTTCCACCTCTGCCAGGCCGATAACGGCCAGTCCGTCGGGATTAAAGTCGCTCCCTAGCTTGTCTAAAACCTCGGCAAGGTTATCAAGTTTCTCAAAATACCTTTCCGTATTCCAGCGGTTGCTCCCTTCTGGGGTAAAATCATCATCACGGATGTTCGGGTCGTTAATGGTGTCAAACAAGTTTTCAACATTATAAAACCCTATACCCACGCCGATAAAAGCCCGCTCTTCGTCCTGTGCATGCGCATAAAACGGGAAAAATGATGTCAGGAAAAAAACAAAAGTCAACGACAGGATCGTCCAGAAACTATGAAATGCTTTATTCATTACCTTAATATTTTTATTCTGTTCCATAATAAATGATTAATTTTGATGCTCAAAAATAAGCATTTTAATGAACTTAAGCCAAATTCTCTTCTTTAATTTGATGACTGGCTGTTTTGCATACTATTTAACACTATTCTTATTATGAAAGAAAAAATAATCGGAATTCTACTGCTATTAATAATTAGTGCACCTGCTTACTCCTGGCGTGGAATCGAAGAGGAAGAGCCTTCTGACACACTTTTGCTGGATGAGCGAACTGAAAGGGAGATACCCATTCTTACCCTCTCAATCTCCGACATTGAAGGGGAGGAGGATTCACACGACATTTCAAGCCTGCTTCAGGGTTCGAGAGACATTTATGTAAACACAGCCGGGTTTAATTTTGGTTCAGCGCGTTACCGCATCCGTGGTTACGACTCGGAAAACACACGCGTAATGATCAATGCCATTCCTGTAAATGATCCTGAGACGGGAAGGGCTTTTTTCTCTGTTTGGGGAGGTTTGAATGATGTGACCCGAATGACTGAGCCGGTTTACGGAATCGGTCCTTCACGGCAAACCTTCGGTGGCATTGGTGGTGCCACAAACATTGTAACGCGCGCTTCCCGGTTTGGCTCAAACACACGACTGACCTACTCCAGTGCAAACCGTACATACAATCACCGGATGATGTTCACCCACAGCACAGGGATGCAGGACAACGGCTGGGCGTTTACCCTGAGCGGTTCACGCCGATCGGCAAACGAAGGTTATGCACCAGGCACATTTTACGATGCCTGGGGATATTTTTTCTCCACAGAAAAGGAGTTAAACAACAGGCACAGCATCGGACTCATCGCTTTTGGAGCCCCCTCACGCACCGGAAGACCTGGTGTTGCCGTTCAGGAAGCTTACGATCTCGTTGGAGATAATTATTACAACCCGAACTGGGGATGGCAAAATGGGGAGAAACGCAATGCCAGAGTCAACAATTTCCACAACCCCTGGGTCATCCTCTCACACTACTATAGCCCATCAAGAGATACAGAAATCACGACAAGTGCAGCTTACAGCTTTGGACGCGGTGGCTCTACCGCCTTAAACTGGTACGACAGCCACAAATCATTCGATCATCCCGATTACAATTTCGCAGGTGACCCCAGGCCAGACTACTACCGCTGGCTGCCAAGCTGGCATCAAAATGACCCTGCGATGTTTAACCTCATCACCGAGCTCTGGCAAACAGACGACACCTTCAGACAGATAGACTGGGAATGGTTCTACAACGCCAACAGAAGAAACCTGTTTACCGTTGAAAACGTGGATGGCATTGAAGGAAACAATGTAAGGGGAAATCGGTCCAAGTACATTGTGGAAGAACGACGCAACGACAGAACTCAGATGGTTTTTAATTCACATATTGAACATATCGTAGACCCGACACACACATTATCAGGAGGGATCAACGTATCATTGTCGCAAACACACCAGTTTAAGACCATTGATGACCTGCTGGGCGGTGACTTCTTTTTCGATATTGACCAGTTTGCAGAAAGAGACTTCGACGATCCAATGATGGCACAACCCGACCTTAACAACCCTAACAGAATTGTTACCGTTGGTGATGTGTTTGGTTATGATTTCACCGGAAATATCAATGAATATTCTTTGTTCGCGCAAAGCGAATGGATCCTTCCCAAATGGGATTTCTATATTTCCGGTATGTTGTCACATACCACTTTCTGGAGAACCGGGCATATGAGAAATGCACGATTCCCTGATAACTCTTACGGTGACAGCGAGAAGCACAACTTTACCAACTTCGGATTGAAAGGCGGAGCCGTTTATAAGATCACCGGAAGGCATTATGTTGAATCAAATGCTGCATACATGACACGCGCTCCATACTTCAGAAATGCCTATATCTCCTCAAGGGTCAGGGATGATGTGATTGAAAACCTGCAGAGCGAAACCATCATGTCGGGCGACCTTAGCTACATTATCCGTTCACCCTTCATCAAGTCGCGACTGACATTGTTCTATACCGAATTCCGTGACCAAACCTGGTCGCGCAGCTTTTACCACGATGAACTGCGTACGTTCGTAAATTACATCATGACCGATCTCGACAAACGCCACATGGGCGTCGAACTCGGCATCGACCTGCAGCTGACATCTACTATTTCAGGTTATATAGTAGCCGGTACAGGAGACTATATTTACAATTCGCGTCCGCAGGTTACCATTGCCAGGGATAACGATTTTGAGATCATGACAGAAGGACGTGAGGTATATCTTAAGAATTACAAACTGGGTGGAATGACCCACACCGCAGGCTCCGTGGGGTTAAGATACAACAGCCCGAGATACTGGTTCATTGGTGTGAACGCCAACGTTTTCGATGACATTTACATTGACGTCAATCCCGACAGGAGAACCGCTGAAGCGGTTCAAAACCTGATGGATACCGACCCGCAGTGGGAGCAGCTCCTTGGGCAGGAGAAGATGGACTTCAACTATACGGTGGATGTATTTGCCGGAAGGTCCTGGCGGATTCGCAGACAATACTTTATCAATTTCAACGTCAGCGTTTCAAATATTCTGAACAATACCGATTTCCAGATTGGGGGCTTCGAACAACTGAGATACAGTTCAACCAACCCCGATCAGTTCGCCTCTAAGTATTTTTATTTGTATGGAAGAACCTATTTTGCGAACCTTGCATTTAGGTTTTAACGGCAGAATGGTTTAGCGTTTAATGGTTTCCGAAGAAAACTAAGTTTATAACATCAATAAAAACAATAATATGATTTTTAGCAAGAGAAATATTTTCCTGTTCATATTTCCGGTGATGGTGATGCTGCTGATGCCGGGATGCATTCATGATGATTTTGATGAGCCTCCGTTGAGCGAAATTCCGGTTGGTACCGTTCTTACAATATCCGAGCTTCGTGATATGTTTGACAACGAACCGATTCTTTTTGAGGATGACTACTCCGTATATGCCACGGTAACCATGGACGACAAATCGGGTAATATATTCAGAAATGCTTTCGTGCAGGACGAAACGGGAGCTATCAATCTCCGCATGCAAGCCCCCGGTGCCGTCTATCAGAGCGACTCCGTACGTATTTACCTCAAAGGAACCATTCTGAGCTCTTACATGCAGATGTTGCAGCTTGACAATGTAAATGTGGACAGAAACATCATCAAAAAAGAAAACGGTAAAACGGTTAAACCCCAGCTGATGTCAATCTCCGAGATCGGATCCCAGCATCAGGGAAGATTGATCAGACTGGAAGGAGTTCAATTCATTGCTTCCGATACAGGACTTCCCTTTGCAGACAGTGAAAACCTTTTGTCGGTAAACCGCATGCTGGAAGATTGTGATGGCAACCAAGTCATTGTAAGGACCAGTGGCTATGCCAACTTTGCAGATGATCTGACTCCGGAACTAAACGGAACAGTCATTGCCATTCTTTCGCAGTTCCGGAGCGATTTTCAACTTTACATAAGAAGCCTCAACGAGATTGACATGAATGACCCTCGCTGCGGCGACGATGACAACGGTACTGATCCGGGAGAAGCGGTGACATTCATTGATGAAGACTTTCAGTCATATCCAGAAGCAACACCAATCAACCAAAACGGCTGGATAGCCTACGCCCAAGAAGGCCAAAGGAATTGGCGCTGTCAAATACATCAGGACAACCACTATTCCCAGGCAACGGCATTCGGGTCGCAAGACGTAACCAATGTGATGTGGATGATCACGCCACCAATTGATCTGGATGCGATGTCAAATCCCATATTTGAGTTTGAATCGGCGCAGGCCTTTTACACACACGACGGTTTTAGCCTACATATCTCCGGCGACTTTAACGGAAGCGACGTAACAGGTGCCACATGGGAACCGCTTTCAGCCAGACTTGTCGGAGGAGATGACCCAAGCAACACATGGATCCATTCAGGGTACATTGACCTGTCCCCACATTCAGGCATCGTGCACATTGCCTGGCGATATGAAGCAGAAGAACCAATAGGAAATACCGGCACATTCAGGGTCGACAATGTAAAACTTTATGAAGACAATTAATCAAATTGTGATAAGACGTCTTTAGATCAATAAAATAAATGAAATTATGAAGAAACACATTAAAAATAGCAGTCCGGCAATTATCCTCATCCTGTTTTTCCTTTTTGGGATGACATCGTCGTGCGAAAAGATTGAGCCCGATGCACCACCTGCAAACAAATTGCCTGCCGACAGTATAATTACGATCAGTGAGCTTAGGGAACTATACCACGGTGAAGCGGTTGATTTCGAAGATTCAGGGCTCAACGTAATGGCCATCGTAACCATGGACGATAGCTCAGGGAACATTTATCGCGAAGCTTTTGTCCAGGATGATGAAGCCGGTTTATTGATCAGGCTTTCCCAGTTTGGGAACTTCAGTGAAGGGGACTCTGTCAGGATTGCACTCAGGGGAGCTACGCTTGATGAATATCGAAATATGCTGCAGTTGACCAATGTTGATGGAAGAACCAATCTAGTTGTTCAGGCTTCAGACAGACACCTTGAACCTGTTTCGGTTACCATTGAAGAGATAGACAGCGACATGCAGGGTATACTTGTTATTCTTGATGAAGTACAATTCTCTTTTGGTGATATTGGAATTCCTTACGCTTTGTCGCCGGAAGCACAGTCGGGTACAAATCGGAATCTGGAAGACTGCGATGGCAATGCAATAACCGTTCGCACCAGTGGCTATGCAGATTTTGCCAATGAACAGATACCGGAAGGTAATGGAAGCATCATCGGACTTATCGGCCAGTTTGACAACACCATGCAATTACATATCCGCCGAACCTCTGAAGTGGATATGGAAGGTACGCGCTGTGAGCCACCCGGTGGCGACCTTGAGCTGATCACCATTGCCGACATCAAGCAAATGTACGCTGATGGACAAACCAACCTACCACCTAACACAAGATTTGAAGGGGTGATCATCTCTGACAGGGATCATGAAAACCTGCCTGGGCAGAACGCATACATGATGGATGAAAACGGCGACGGAATTGCCTTACGCTTTCAATCCTGGCACTCACTGAACCTGGGTCTGCAAGTCAGGATCAATTCCTCCAACATGCCCATTACCCGTTTCAACGGTTTGCTTCAGGTTGAAGAGATCCCAACGGGTAACGCTATTGCACTGGGCCATGGGGAATTGCCCGAACCGGTAGTAACAACCATCCAGAACCTGAGAAACAACATCAATGACTTTGAGTCTACCCTCGTTAGGATAAAAGACGCAACGCTACCGGGAGGAGGCACTTTTGCCGGAAGTGTTCCGGTAACCGACAACACGGGGTCTATCGACATGTATACGACCAACTGGGCCTCGTTTAAAGACACACAGGTTGTTGGCGGATTATACAACATTACCGCAATTGCCTCCATCCACTGTAACCCCCAAATACAGATCCGTAGTCTTGATGACCTGGAGTTGCTCGAAGAGGATGACCATCAACCCGGTGACCCGGTAATCTCAATCGACGAAGACTTTCAGTCATATCCCAACCACGCAGTGATCAATCAAAATGGCTGGACGGCGTTTGCCGAGGAGGGAGAAAGAAACTGGATATGTCGTACCTTTGAGAATAATCATTACGCGCAGGCCACGGCTTTCAACTCGACAGACCCAACCAACGTAATGTGGATGATCACCCCACCAATCGACCGGGATGCCATGAGCAACCCGATCTTTGAATTTGAGTCGGCTCAGGCGTTCTACACACACGATGGCTTCAGCCTCTGGATATCAACCGATTTTGACGGTACCAACGTATTGGCAGCCACCTGGGAACCGCTTGATGCACGACTTGCAGGAGAAGATGACCCATCTAATGCATGGATCCACTCAGGAT
>PWNO01000197.1 GCA_003557765.1 Bacteroidales bacterium | reverse complement strand
TGAGGATTGGATCATTGAAGGCATCGGCGTGGAACCTGACATTTTTGTGGAAAACGATCCCGCCAAAGAGTTTGAAGGAATCGATGAGCAGTTGAACCGGGCCATTGAAGAGGCTCTCAAGCGCATGGAAGATTATGACCAGAAAATTCACCCCATTCCGCCGTATCCGGACCGTGCACCGTAAATTGCATGGTATGGCCTGATTTGGTCACCAAACCGTTGAAACTTTCCTGCCTGCAATGGGAAAGAATTGCGAATAATGGCACGTGTTGTGAATGAATCAGGTGAATGATGGAATAACAGGGATTGCAACCCGTTTAAGAAGGTTTTGGTACTCACGGGTTGCCTGGTAAGCGGTATATGGGAGGCATATCTCTCCAGGAAATCGAAAATGCAGCAGACCCGGAGCGCAAGTTGCACGGAGACAGGATCATGTTGACCTGCCGTGCAACTTGCCCTTATCATAATAAACCGGAAATGTCGAGTTGACTGTCATAGATTTGCAACACCTCATTGAGTTCGAGGGTATGTATGCGGTCAATCTTATTGGTGCTGGGAATATACCAGATCTCCGCATAAAAATCATGCAGGGCATACAAGCGAATATGAAAGTATAGGAAACGGCGGTCAGCAAGGGGCTTGCCGCTTTCAAATACCCGATATACTTTCTCCTTTAATGGAGCTCGCTCAAAATCATTCTTTTTCATAAAAAAATCCTGACAAATGAAGATGATCCCGAACACCGTCACGTTGATCAACTTATTTTTAGGATGTGCAGCCATTGTAGCTGCATTTGAGGGTCTGCTGGCTACAGCGGCGCTCCTGATCCTGATTTGTGCAATACTTGATTTTTTGGATGGAGCCCTGGCACGTTGGTTTCAGGCCGGATCAGAAACAGGCAAACAACTTGACTCGCTCGCCGACCTCGTAAGCTTTGGGGTTGCTCCTGCCTGCATCATGTATCAGTACCTGGTTGTTTCGCTTTATAAGTTTAACCCCGAAAGCAGCATATTTGTTTGGCCTATGCTGGCTTTTTTAATCGCGGTGTTTTCGGGTTTGCGGCTGGCCATATTCAACACGGATGAAAAACAACACACCTACTTCGTAGGACTTCCCACTCCGGCCAATGCGCTGTTGATTGCCTCCATCCCTTTCGTGCTGGAATATGCTGCGACGGAGCATGTGATGCACCGCACCCTGGTTGCTGTTACAAGCCATTTCCCTATTATGTTGATCCTTTCTCTGGTGCTTGCACTGCTTCTGGTGGCCCCGGTAAACATGTTCTCACTCAAAACAGAAAGCCTGAAATGGCCACAAAACCGCATTCGATATATATTTTTAGCCGGTTGCGTGTTGCTGTTGATAACTTTTGGTCTAGCCGCAGCCCCGCTCTTTCTTATTTTTTACATAATTTTGTCCGTTATTGATAACCTTTGGGCGATTTCATAAGCAGCAAGCTGAAAACCAAAGCATAAATGTCATCACCCAAACACCAAAAGTCCAAAGATGTTAGCTAAAAGCCAATAGCCAATAGTCAACAGTCAATAGCAAATAGCCAACGGCCAAAAACCAACAGCAGCCTTATTGACAAAAAACTGACACCGATGATATATCATGCTGAGATCACCGTCATGCCGCTGAAAGCTCTGCTTGACCCCCAGGGCAAAGCCATCACTGCATCAATGAAGAATCTGGATCTGCCAGAAATCGATAATGTAAGGGTAGGTAAACATATCAGCCTGGATGTGAAAGCAAAAGACAGAGCGGAAGCTGAACGGATGGTGGATACCGCTTGTAAAAAATTACTGGCGAACCCCATCATGGAGTATTATACTTTTGAGCTTACGGAATCTGCCCTGCCTGCCTGATACATCATGCAGTTTATACAGTTTGCCAGGCCCGCCCCTGCGCTTTTTTTTCAACCTGAAGCACTTTGTCATGGCGGAAGCGCACAATACCGGTAAAATGGGAGAGGAGCTTGCAAGGGCTCACTTAGCGGCCAATGGGTATGTCATACTTGAAACCAATTGGCAGTCAAATCACCAGGAAGTTGACATCATTGCGATAAAAGGGGAAACCCTGGTAATCGCTGAGGTGAAAACCAGAAAAACATCCTGCTTCGGAGAGCCGGAAACATTTGTTACCCGACAAAAGCAAAAAATGCTGATCAAGGCAGCCAACCATTATGTCATTAGCCAGGGCATCGACAAAGCAGTGCGTTTCGACATTGTGTCTGTGCTGATCCAGGGTGACAAGCATCAACTTAATCACATTGAAGATGCCTTTTATCCTTATTGAGTTCCTGCAAACTGAATAATAAAGTTGTGGCTTTTTCCCTTTGGGGTCATGCATGATGTACAAGGCAGCTTAACAATACCTGTTAACCCTGATATCTGCCGCAGGTTCGCAGGTTTAAGCCATCAACACATGTTATTGTTTTTTTTCAGATATTAGCCCAGAAAAAAATGGTTATTTCCACATGTTATAATTAAACAACAAACCCATGCAAAGAATATTTCCGAACACCTTGTTATTGCTAACCGCGCTGTTTTTTAGCACAGCTGCATTTGCTGACATTGAAGAGATCACGCTTGAAAAGCTTTGGCTGGAAAGGCATTTTGTGCCACAAACCATCACCATGGGAAAGTCCATGCAGGATGGCTTTCATTACACCCTGATCACCGATGGCACCCATATTGATGTTTACCAATACGAGACTGGTGAATATGTGGAACGGATATTTACTTCTGAAGGCCACCTTGAAGATGAAGATGGAAACGCCCTGCGAATAGACACTTACACTTTCTGTCCTGCGGAGGAAATGCTGCTGGTGGGGGTGAACCAGGAGTCTATCTATCGTCGTTCCCGAAGGGCCGAGTATCATGTGTGGGATATCGCACAGGAGGTACTTACTCCGCTGTCCGAAGGCACTACCCAGCGCTTGCCCGATTTTTCACCTGATGGCCAGCATATTGCCTTTGTTCGGCAAAATAATCTCTATGTGAAAGAACTTGAAAGCGGGGAAGAATATGCTGTGACCACAGACGGAGAATACAATCACATCATCAATGGTACCACCGACTGGGTGTATGAGGAGGAGTTCTACCTGACCAAGGGTTTTGAGTGGTCGCCTGATGGCCGGCGCATTGCCTTTATGCGCTTTGATGAAAGCCATGTGAAGGAATTCGTCATGATGAAATACGGGCAGCTTTATCCCGAAGAATACCGGTTTAAGTATCCTAAGGCAGGAGAAGAGAACGCCATTGTCACCCTGCACATGTATGACATGGAAAGCGGGGAAACCATCGAAATCGACACCGGAGAAGAAACCGATCAGTACATCCCACGCATCAAGTGGACAAAAGATCCCGGATTGCTCTCTTTTCAGCGATTAAACCGGCATCAGAACCATTTGGAAATTTTCCTGGCAGATGCAGTCACCGGAGATAAGGAGCTGCTTTATGAAGAGACTAACCGTTATTATGTGCGTGTCACTGATGACCTTACTTACCTGGATGATGGAAAGCATTTTATTATCACCAGCGAGAAAGATGGTTATACTCACATATATCTGTATGATATGGATTCCCGTGAAATGTTGCCAATCACCTCCGGAGAGTTTGATGTGCAGCGCTTTCTTGGTGTAGATGAAGACCAGTCGAAGGTCTATTATGTGGCCAGAAAAGACTCTCCATTGACCAACCATTTATATGTGGTTGGATTGGATGGGGATGTTGTGCAGCAGCTTACCCAGGGTGAAGGGACGCATAGTCCTTCATTCAGTGAAGGCTTTCGCTTTTTTATTAACAGGTACTCCACGGCAGCAAAACCTCCTGTTTACAGCATACACAAATCGGATGGAAGCCTGTTGGAAGTGCTTGAGGACAATTCCGAACTGGTTCAACGGGTTGAAAACCATGGTTTTGTAGAACCTGAGTTTTTCAGTTTCACCACCAGCGAAGGGGTGTCGCTGAATGGCCAGATGATACGCCCTGCTGATTTTGATCCGGATCATCAGTATCCCGTATTGATGTATGTGTACGGAGGTCCTGGTCATCAGGCGGTTGTGGACAACTGGAACACTTTCAATGGCGTATGGTTCCAGATGCTTGCCCGGCAAGGGTATATCGTCGTTACGGTAGATAACCGGGGTACTGGAGGCAGAGGAGAAGAGTTCCGCAAAATGACCTATCTGCAACTGGGAAAATACGAGACCATCGACCAGATTGAAGCCGCCCGGTATCTTGGCGAACAAAACTATATTGATGCCGGTCGCATTGCCATATTTGGTTGGAGCTATGGCGGTTATCTTTCATCACTCTGCCTGGCTAAAGGGGCAGATGTTTTCAGTGCCGCCATTGCCGTGGCTCCTGTGACAAGCTGGAGATTTTATGACACCATATACACGGAAAGGTATATGCGCACGCCCCAGGAAAACCCCGATGGTTACGACGACAATTCCCCGATCAACCACGTGGATAAGATCCAGGGTGATTACCTGCTTGTGCATGGTACTGCCGATGACAATGTGCATTATCAAAACGCGATCGAGATGGCAGATGCGCTCATTGAAGCCGGTGTGGATTTTGAGCTCATGATCTATCCGGATCATGATCACAGCATATTCACCGGACCGGCCCGGTTGCATCTTTACCGGCTGATGACTGATTTTCTGGAGCGAAGCATCGGGCAGGAATGACATAATTTTTTGTTTTTTAGTAAAAGCTTCGTAAATTTGCAACCGCTTTTGACGCGTACATATGTCTATTTAATTAATAATCAGATAAAAGAAAGAGGCAAACATGATCATTGTTCCTGTAAAAGAAGGTGAGAACATCGACCGGGTATTGAAGAAGATGAAGCGCAAGTTTGAAAAAACTGGTGTGCTCAGGGAGTTAAGAGACAGGCAGAAGTTTACCAAGCCGTCGGTGAAGAGGCGAGAGGAAAAGCTGAAAGCTATATACATCCAAAAGCTCAGAGATCAGCAGGAGGGATAATCCTTTATTCATCTCACCCCGCCTTTAAGGGCACGGTTTTCCCACTAAGCATTTCTTTGCTTTTAGAAGAAATTTTTGCGATTGCTGTTTTTTTGGCATATCTTTAAGGCAAAGGTTTCTTCTTTTTCATTCATATGGGCCATCTTTCAGATCGTTTTTTGGACTATCTCATCAGGGTTAAGCGATATTCCGCACATACCGTGAATGCCTACCGTACCGACATCAAACAATTTGAAAACTATCTGGCCCATACATTTGAAGTTCATGAATATCCGGAGGTCGATGCTGCATTGATCCGCAGCTGGCTGGCCAGTCTTTCAAAGGAGAAAGTGGCCAAAAGGACTTTCAATAGAAAAGTATCCTGCTTGCGTTCTTTGTTTTCTTACCTGGAGAAGGAGGGGGTGATTGACAAAAACCCCATGCGGAAAATCAAATCGCTTAAACCTGAAGAGCGGCTGCCTGTTTTTCTTGAGGAAGACAGCATACGTGATTTGTTTCAGGAGGGCGATTTCGAGCCGGGATTCCCCGGTCTGCGCGACCTGTTTATGTTTGAAGTTTTCTATACCACAGGTATCCGCTTGTCAGAGCTGATTAACCTGCAGCATCAACATGTGGATGCAGGGTCCGGACAGATCCGGATCATTGGCAAAGGAAACAAACAACGCATTATTCCCTTGTTAGACAGGGTATTGGCATTGTACCAGGTTTATCGTGCAGAAAAAACAAAGCTTTTTACTGCAACACCCGGCGACCATGTATTTGTCACAGATAAAGGAAAGCAGGTATACCCTGTATGGGTTCATCGAAAAGTACAAAAACATCTGGCTATTGTGAGTACAAAAACAAGAAAGAGTCCGCACGTATTGCGGCATTCATTTGCCACGCACATGCTTAACAGGGGTGCCGACCTGAATGCCATCAAAGAGTTGCTTGGACACGCCAGCTTGTCGGCCACCCAGGTATACACCCATAATTCGATAGAAAAGATCAAACGTGTTTATAAACAAGCCCATCCCAAGGCGTAAACATTGGAGGACATATTTATGAAAGTAACCATCAGTTCCATTCATTTCAAAGCAGATGTTAAACTGGAAGATTTTATCAGAGAGAAGACGGCTAAGCTGCCCAATCTTTTTGATGGTGTGATTGGTTGTGATGTGACACTAAAGGTGGACGCAGCATCCAACAATGAAAACAAGATTGCCGAGATACGCGTGATGATCCCTGGGAACGACCTCTTTGCAAAAAAGCAGGCCAGAACTTTTGAAGAGGCTGTGGATAATTCCGTAGATGCGCTCAAACGCCAGGTAAAAAAGCACAAGGAAAAACTTAAGGGTATGTAATGCTTGCCCGTTGGTTTTTTCAAAAAAAAACCGGTTTTTTTTGGCAGGTTTCAAATCTTTTGTACATTTGCAAACCTTTTTGCAAGCTAATTTAAGCAAAAAGCAGGGATTGCCGATGTAGCTCAGTTGGTCAGAGCAGCTGATTTGTAATCAGCTGGCCGGGGGTTCGAATCCCTCCATCGGCTCAGTAAAAAACTCTGGGGGGGTTCCAGAGCGGTCAAATGGGGCAGACTGTAAATCTGTTGGCTTTCGCCTTCGGAGGT
>PWNO01000160.1 GCA_003557765.1 Bacteroidales bacterium | reverse complement strand
TGGGCCTTTTCCTGCTGGTAATAAACGCTTTTATCATACAGCTTACCGGTGTGATTGTCAGTGGCTTTGTAGTGGAAAGCTTCTGGTGGGCCTTGTTTTTCAGTATCATTCTTTCCATCGTGACCTGGTTCCTGGAACTTCCAGGTAAGACACGGCCACCACGGGATGAGTTCCACGAGCATCCCCCGCATTAGCATTGTACCCTTCATGATGCACGGCATTTCCCTTCCGGGAAATACCGCACCCGCAACTATTCCCTTACAAGGTCCTCAAACAGGCTTTTGAACTTCTTAACCTTGGGGAGGATCACCATCTGGCAATAGCCCTGGTTGGGGTTTTTCTCAAAATAGTTCTGATGGTGCTCTTCTGCCTCGTAGAAGGCTTCAAGTGGTGTGATCTCGGTGACAATGGGGTCTTCCCATATCTTTTCTGCTTCAAGGCGGTTTTTTACCTTTTCTGCGATTTCCCGCTGTCTTTCATCGTGATAAAAAATGGCCGAACGGTACTGGGTGCCTACATCCCCTCCCTGCCGGTTTAGCGTGGTCGGATCATGCACCCGGAAGAAAACTTCCAGCAGCTGAAGGTAGCTAACTTTTTCAGGGTCGAAAGCCACCTGGACCACCTCGGCATGCCCCGTGTTACCAGTTGTCACTTCGCGATAAGAGGGGTTTTTGACGTGTCCGCCAGAGAACCCTGAGGTGGCAGAATGCACCCCGCTCACCCTGTTGAACACCGCTTCAATGCACCAAAAGCACCCACCACCGAAGGTGGCCAGCGACAATGCTTCTTCTTTTCTTTCCTTTTCCATATGCAAGGGTTTTGTTTTTGCTTCTTGTGATATCAGGATATGGGTGAGGACCAGCAATGATAGCATGCTTGCGGCCACCATCCATTTGAATGACGTGATCTTTGTTTTGAAAGGCCTATTTATCGACATATACAAATAATTAAGTTTAATTTTCATGCAATCATTGGCTTTTCCTGGCCGGATTCAACTTAGACCAGGTCAGCTTGCGCAAATCCAGGCTGGCAGGAGCGAATCTTTGCCAGATCGCCGACCACATGCCAGACATTGGGTTTCTTTTTGGATCAAATCATTTGCTGAATAAGCGATTTATAGTCATCATCGCACAGCTTATGCACGTTTCCATCCACTTTGTTGATGCGCATGACTTCAAGCAGCTCCTGTGCTGTTTCTTCTCCGCCACTTACACCGGCCTCTGCCAGGGATACCGGGCTGCCCAGCTCCAAGAAAAAGTTTTTCATTGCGCGGATGGTGTCGTCCACGGTATTGGTGTGGAATGTGGCATGTCCCAGTTCTTCAATTCTGTCGGGGATGCGGTTTTGCTGCAGGCTTAGCCAGGCAGGATATGCTATGGAAAGCGAGGCCCCGTGGGGAATGTCCCACAACACGCTCATGGCATGTCCAATGGCATGCACACCCCAGTCGCCTGTTTTCTTCCCCTGGTTGGTCAACCCATTGAGCGCCATGGTAGCGGCGAACATGATTTTTGCCCGGAGCTCGTAATTTTCCGGATCAGCCATCAGCCGGGGGCCATATTTGATGGCTTCATTGATGATGGAAACAATGAAACGATCTGTCAGACTGGCATCGCCTTCGCCAAACCAGCCTTCCAGGGCATGTGCAATCAAATCCACGATACCATAGGCTGTGTAATCCGCTGGCACGCTTATGGTATAAGACGGGTCGAGAAAACTATGTTTCGGGAACATCAGGGGATGGCCATATCCGATCTTTTTCTTTTCATTATCATGCTGCACTACGCCAAGTGGATTCATTTCGGATCCGGTGGCTGCCAGTGTCAGCACGCCCAATATGGGAAGCGCCGCTTTTGGTTTGACTGTCCCGGTGGCATATTCCCAGCACGAATTGGCAGCAGGAATTGTAATGGCAATGTATTTGGCGCTGTCAAGCACGCTGCCTCCACCCACAGCGACAACCATGTCCACACCTTCCTTACGTCCCAGATCAGCCGCCTTGTCAACATCCTCCACAATGGGATTGGGTTTGATGCCCTGATATTCCACAATCTCGACACCAGCTTTTCGAAGGCTCTCCACCGTGTCATCGTATGCACCGTTGCGCTTTACCGACCCTTTGCCATAAACAAGTAAGGCCTTTTTGCCAAGAGAAGATGCAGCCTTTCCAAGTTTTTCCACTACCTGCTTCCCAAAATGCAGTTTAACCGGATTGTAGATTACAAATTGATCTGTCATAACACGTATCTTTTAATGTGTGGTCTCCGTATATAAAATTAGTCAACATGTCAAAAAGTTGAAATGTCCAAAAGCCGGCTTTTGTAATGATTGTCTGCGAGGACGAAGTGCTGAGGCCATGGACCTAGCGAATGACTTAAGCCGAATGGCCTTGATCTTCTCTTCGCTTCTGTTATCATTAACAAATTAGGCAGGTGTTTTGATCAAATGCAAGGACGTTTTCTTCCCCGAAGACAATTTCGTATCCCACCTTTTTTTATCTTTACAATCCGAAAAAAATAAGGTTGAGGTTAAGGTTAAGGTTTAGGTTGGCCTGGGCAGCACATGCCAAAGACTTGTCAAAAACCTGTAACTCCATTTAGAACCGGACTTTTTGACCTTTCGGCCTTTCGACCTTTTGACATTTATATAAAACTTATTCATATGAAGAAAAACAAAGGAAAAACCATTGCCATTCTAACAGGTGGCGGAGATGTTCCGGGATTGAATCCGGCCATCAGGGCGATCACCATCCGTGCGTTGAGAGAGGGATATCGTGTGATCGGTATTCGCAGGGGTTGGGCAGGCCTCATGGAAGTGATTCGTGACAGGAAAGCAGACAACAGTAAGAACTACATTGATTTAACTGAGGATTTGGTGAACAAAGCCGGCCGCACAGGTGGCACCTTTTTGCACACCTCCAGGACCAGGCCAAGCCATGTGCCTGCCAAACATGTTCCGGATCACCTGAAAGACAAATACCAGGATGAAGTCAATGACCTGACTCCCGAAGTGCTCAAAAATATTGACTTCCTGGGTGTGGATTTTTTGATTCCCATTGGCGGGGATGACACCCTGAGTTATGGGGTCAGGATGTATCAGGAGGGCATGAAGGTAGTAGCCATACCCAAAACCATGGATAATGACGTGCCTGGCACCGATTATTGCATTGGCTTCAGCACATGCGTGACCAGGACCATCCACATGGCCAACCTGTTGCGCACCTCTGCCGGGTCACACGAGCGCATCCTCGTGATGGAGGTCTTTGGCCGTTATGCCGGCTTTACCGCATTGCTGCCTACCATGGCTGGTGCCGCCAACCGCTGTGTGATTCCTGAATACAAGTTTGATATCGAACATCTTACCAAGCTGCTGATCGAAGACCGGAAGAAAAACCCCAGCAACTATTCCGTGGTCCTGGTTTCGGAAGGTGCTTCATTTGAAGGGGTCGACATGATGTTTCAAAGTACCGAAAAAGACATGTACGGCCACGCCAAGTTAGGTGGTATCGGTGATGCAGTGTCTGCGCGCATCAAAGAGCTTAGCCCGAAGTTCAATAAGGGGCAACGGGTGGAAACGATTAACCAATACCTGGGTTACCTTGTGCGCTCAGGAGATCCCGATGCCATCGACAGCATCGTGCCCATGGCTTACGGCAATCTTGCCCTGGATCTTGTACTCAAAGGCATCCACGGACGGCTGGTCATTTTGAAAAATGGCCGCTATGATAACATGCCTATTGATATTGTCACCAGCACCAACAAGCTGATCGACGTGGATAAGCATTATAACACGCAACGGCTTCGTCCGGTGTATGAGTCCTTTATCGACAAGCCGCTTTTCCTGGTGTCCTGATAACTGGAATACCTGAAATGCCTCCAGGCCAACCTGCGTCAGCCAGCATCGCAGCGCACTGCACCCTGGCATCACATGGCCGATAAGTTTTCTGCTTGTAAATAAAAAAAGGCTGTCAGCTCTTACTGACAGCCTTTTGCTTTTTGTGAGGCAGGATGTTACTCCATCAATTCCTGTATGCGCTGCTGCAACTCAGGATTTTGCTGATATTCTGCCATGATTGCTTCATATTTTTCAATCGACAGCCCTTCCTCTTCAATGGTACCGATAAGCACACCTTCCAGCTGAATTTGTACTTCTTCTACTGTGGCACTTGCTTTCTCAAAGTTTTCCAATTCTTCTTCTGTGGCTTCAACTTCTTCAAGCGGCATTTGCTGGACCTGCATGTTGATTTCATTGAATCTTTGAACGGTCATGCCATACTCTTCAATTGCTGCGATCATTTCATTTTGGCCTTCCTGCTGGATGCTGATCACCTGCACCACAGCATTGGCAAAGTTTTGCAATTCCTCATCACTGAATCCGCCAGGGTTGGCTTTTACCGGGGTTGCTGCCAAAAATACGAATGCCAGCGCGATTGCTGTAAATACATGATTCTTTTTGAAAAAACGCATAATCTTTTTTTTGGTTGTAAATAAATCGTGTGTCGCTTTAATGCATGACAAAACTAACAAACATTTTTTCGACAAACAAAGAATTTGGCCTGATTTAACATAGATTATGAAGTCCCTGCCCTTTGTAAAAATTTGTAAATTTGTTTGAAATTGCCGGGCATCAGTGTGCTGGTCGGGTCTTGGCCCTGCTTGTTGAAACGTTTGTTCACCGGGATACACCTTAACCTGTCATTGTGGGAAAATCAGCAGCCAACATAGTAGATACGCCGTTAATGAAACAATATTATGGCATCAAGGCCAAACACCCGGATGCATTGCTGTTGTTTCGGGTGGGTGACTTTTATGAGACCTTTGGTGAGGATGCCGTGAAGACAGCCGAAATCCTTGGCATAGTGCTGACACGCCGCGCCAATGGGGCAGCTTCCTATGTGGAGCTTGCCGGCTTCCCGCACCATGCCCTGGAAACGTATTTACCCAAGCTCGTTCGTGCCGGCCAACGCGTGGCCATCTGCGACCAGCTTGAAGATCCCAAAAAGGCCAAGACGATTGTGAAACGGGGTGTTACGGAGCTTGTTACCCCGGGAGTGGCCTTTAGCGACAAGGTGCTTGACCATAAGGAAAACAATTTTCTTGCCGCACTGCATTTTGCCTCCGGCAACATTGGCATCGCTTTTCTGGATGTCTCCACCGGAGAATTTCTTGCAGATCAGGGGCAGGCAGCATACATCGACAAGTTGTTGCAGAGTTTTCGCCCGAGTGAAGTGGTTGTGCAGAAGAGGCATCAGGAGAAGCTTATGGCTCAGTTTCCCGGCAAATACCACAGCAGCAGCCTGGATGACTGGGTGTATACCCGGGAGTTTGCGGATGACTTGCTGCTTAAACATTTTGGCACGGTCTCTTACAAAGGGTTCGGGATCGAGGAGCTGCCTGAGGGGATCATTGCTGCTGGCGCCATCATGCAATATTTGCAGGATACCCGGCACGACAATCTTTCCCATATCAATAAGATTTCACGTATCGATGAGACCCAATATGTGTGGCTTGACCGGTTTACGATCCGCAACCTGGAAATCCTGGACTCGCTCAATGAAGATGCCACTACCCTGAAAGATGTCCTGGATCATACCATTTCGCCGATGGGAAGCCGCCTGTTGAAACGCTGGATCATTCTTCCACTAAAGGACAAAGCCAGGATCTGGGAGCGGTATGCGGTGGTAAAACATCTGCAAGAAGACAAGGAGCTGGCAGATGAGCTCCGGCTTCACCTGAAACGTGTGGGAGACATGGAGCGCCTGATTTCCAGGGTAGCCGTAGGAAAGGTTAACCCTCGTGAGCTGCTTCAGATAGCACGGGCACTGGAAGTGACTGCGCCCTTGCGGGAGAAGTGCCTGGCCAGCGGTTGTGCACCCCTTCAGCGGCTGGCAGAGCAACTGAACCCCTGTGAAATCATCAGGAAGCGGATTGCAAGGGAGATCAAGGAAGATCCACCGGTTGTTGTTTCCAAAGGGAATGTGATTGGTGACGGTGTTTCTGAAGAGCTTGATCAGTTGCGTGACATGGCCTATTCGGGTAAAGACTACCTGGCCTCCCTGCGACAACGTGAAATTGAACGTACAGGCATCCCATCGATCAAAATATCCTTTAACCAGGTTTTCGGATATTACCTTGAAGTGACCAACACGCACAAAGACAAGGTGCCTGAAGACTGGCAGCGCAAGCAAACACTGACCAACTCCGAGCGTTATATCACTCCGGAGCTTAAAGAATACGAGGAGAAGATTCTCAGTGCGGAAGAAAAGATCCTGGCACTGGAGGAGCGATTGTTTGCCGGCCTGGTTTCTGCGGTGGCCGAATACGTGGAGCCCATACAGGTGAATGCGCATGTGATCGCCCGTATGGATTGCCTCTTGTGTTTTGCAAGCATTGCAAGCCAGTATAATTATACACAACCTGAGATCAATGATTCCTGTGTGCTGGATATCAAAGGAGGAAGGCACCCGGTGATTGAACAACAGCTCCCGCCAGGGGAGGCTTATGTAGCCAATGATGTGTACCTGGATAATGATAAGCAACAGATCATGGTGATCACCGGCCCCAACATGTCTGGTAAGTCTGCATTGCTAAGGCAAACAGCACTCATTGTGCTCATGGCCCAGATGGGCAGCTTTGTGCCCGCCGATAAAGCCAGCATAGGCGTTGTGGATAAGATCTTTACCCGTGTTGGGGCATCAGATAATATTTCCAGCGGCGAATCTACTTTTATGGTGGAAATGAATGAGACAGCGAGCATTTTGAATAACATTACCGACCGCAGCCTGATCCTGCTGGATGAGATCGGACGTGGCACAAGCACCTATGATGGCATCAGCATTGCATGGGCCATCGCCGAGTTTTTGCATGAACATCCCATGTTCAGAGCTAAAACTTTATTTGCTACACATTATCACGAATTAAATGAGATGGCTTCCTCTTTTACCCGGATCAAAAACTACAATGTATCTGTTAAGGAGGTCCGCAACAATGTGATATTTCTGCGTAAGCTGGTGCCCGGCGGCAGCGAGCACTCTTTTGGGATACACGTAGCCCGCATGGCCGGCATGCCGGTGCAGGTCATTGAAAGGGCGAAAAGCATCCTGTCGCACCTGGAAAAAACCCATAGCCACGATGAGCTAACTGGTGAAACAGGCAGCGAAAAAAAATCATCCAGCCGGGAAGAAAACTTGCAGTTGAGTTTCTTCCAGCTGGATGACCCGGTATTGCTACAAATCAAGGAGGAAATCCTGAATACGGATATTGATACGCTAACACCCGTTGAAGCACTTATGAAACTGAATGAGATTAAAAGGCTCCTCGGAAAATAGGCTGGGTATCATGATTCAGGTCAATTCCGGTATCCCATCCTTTGCAATACGTCATCACTCAGGTCATAACGCACGTCGGTGTAAATCATGGCAGCCCCTCCGGCCTTGTCAAAGATGACGGCATAGTTCCCCCTGTCTGCGATACTTTCAATGGCGTCATATATTTGATCCTGGATGGGCTGAACAAGCTCCTGACGTTTCTCAAAAAGGTCACCCTCGCGGCCAAATCGCTGCATTTGCAGCTCCTTGGCAGCACGTTCTTTTTCGATAATTTCTTCCTCTCGCTGTCTTCTGATGTCATCCGGTAAGAGTGGGGATTCTGCCTGATATTGCGTATACAGTCTGTCTATTTCGGCAAACATGTTTTCTATTTCAGTTTGCCATTCTATGGAAAGCTCTTCTATCTCTCTCTCTGCTGCTTGATACTCAGGGATGTTATCAAGGATGTATTCGGTGTCTACATAAGCGAAGCGCTGACCGAATGCCGCTGTTGACAACACCGCTGCCAACAGGACCAGAAAAAATTGTTTTTGCATGGTTGTTTCCTTTTTAATATCAAGGGTTTGTATTAATCTATTTGATGTCCGATGGTAAAGTGGAATTGGCCGCCACCTGCAGCGGGCATTCCCGGCACGTCATCGAAACCATACCCGTAATCAATGCCCATCAACCCGAACATGGGCAGAAAAATGCGGGCACCGATTCCTGCTGATCGTTTGATATGGAAGGGATCGAATGAGTCCATGCTGCGGAATGCATTACCGCCCTCAACGAATACCAGGGCGTAAATGGTAGCCATGGGGTTTAAGGAAAGGGGGAAACGGAGCTCTACAGTGTATTTATTGTATGCATTACCACCAATGAATTCTCCGGTCATGTCTCTCGGGGTAAGTGAATAGTTAGTGTATCCCCTCAGTGCAATGATTTCGCGACCGTCTATTTCCCAGCCCGACATGCCATCTCCACCCAGGTAAAAGCGTTCGAATGGAGGGTATCCGATATCTGAATTATAGTAACCCAGGAATCCAAATCGAATCCTGGTGGACAGGATCAGGTCTCCGACAATGGGTGTGTACCAGTTGCCGCGGAAGTTCCATTTATGATATTCCAGCCAGCGATATTTTTTCTGCGGATCGGCACCTGCATAATCAGTGTCTGAAAACAGGGAATACGGCGGTGTAAGCTGTAGGCCAACCGACACCTCTGACCCTCGTCTTGGAAAGAGTTGCGCATCTTTGGAGTTTCTTCCGAATGTGATACTGTAACTCAGGTTGTTTGACTTTCCATTGTCAAAGATGAACCTGATGGGGCTGTTCAGGATGTCATAATGTTGATAGTTGACCGATTGTCTCAGGAAGAAAAAGTCGTCGGGAAAGCTTAAACGCTTGGAAAGGCCCACCGATGATCCGATGATTTTGTAATATCCGTAATTCGGGTGGTCGCTGGACAGGTTTCTGCGGTGCGTGGTTTGATAGAAAGACACATTCAGGGCATTGGGCCGGTTACCTCCCAGCCAGGGCTCAGTAAACGACATGTTGTATGACAGATAGCCCCTTCCGTAAGTTTGGGCACGCAAAGAAAGCCTTTGCCCATCGCCGGTTGGCAATGGGCGCCATGCTTCACGGTTAAAAATGTTCCGGGTTGAAAAATTATTGAATGAGACACCGACCGTTCCGATAATCCTGTTTGCACCCCATCCGCCCGACAGTTCTATCTGGTCTGAAGAGGTTTCTTGTACAATATATTCAAGGTCTACGGTATTGTCCTGCGGATTTGGCACAGGTTGTACATCAATGGTCTCCTGGTCGAAAAAGCCGAGCTGGATGATCTCACGCTGACTTCGGATGATATCGGAACGGCTGAATAACTGTCCCGGGCGGGTACGTATTTCCCGCATAATCACATGGTCGTTCGTACGGGTGTTACCGCTGACAGATACCCGGTTGATTCGTGCCTGTTCTCCTTCCCATATGCGAATCTCCAGGTCGATGGAGTCATTTTCGACAGCCACTTCAACAGGGTCAAGCTGGAAAAAGAGGTAACCCACATCCATATAGAGAGAGCTCACATCCCCCTCTTCCATGTTCATGAAAAGGTTTTTTTCAAGCTTGGTCTGGTTGAACACATCGCCTGTCCGGATGTTGAGCACCTCATTGAGTAATTCTTCCGGGTAAACGGTGTTGCCCACCCAATCAATGTTGCGGAAATAATATGTAGGTCCTTCATAGATGTGCAGATCAATTTCTATCCGGTCGTCATCGACAAAATAGACGGAGTCCCTGACAATGGCTGCATCTCTTTTCCCTAGTTCATTATAATGGTCAATGATCCTTCTTTTGTCCTCTTCAAAGTCTTCTTCAACCAGTTTGGAAGAGGTAAAGAGGAAGCGAAGGCTTCTCTCCCTGGTGTTTCGCATGATTCGTTTGATGCGCCGATCAGATAATATTTCATTACCGTATATATTGACCTCACTGATACGTGTCCTGTTGCCCCTGTCGATATCAAATTCCAGGATGATGCTGTTGATCCGGGTGGTATCCTCCTTTTGTCTGATTTCAATGTGCGGCGTACGATATCCCTCTTCAATGTAATACTCTTCGATTGTATTTTCTGCCCGGAAGAGCAGGTTGTCGGTCACCACATCGCCACGGATCAGGTTAAGCTTTTCTTTCAGGTCATCGGCTTCGGAGCGGCGGATTCCTATAAACTCATAGCGGGTAAGGCGGGGTCTTTCTTTGAGTTCTATTTCCAGGAATATGATCCCATTTTGTATGGAGGTGACTCCTATGCTAATATCCCTGAATAATCCCTGCTTCCATATGTTGCGAATGGCATTGGATATGGCTTCTCCGGGGATCTCTATCTGTTGGCCGACGCTCAACTGGCTGACCATGATCACCACGTTATCATTGATGGCTTGTGTCCCTGTTACAGAGATTCCACCAATTTCAAACTCCTGGGGGTTTAGCGGGTCGAGCTCCAGGTCATGATCGGCAAATATCTGCTGCGCATTTCCCTGGAAGTTCAGGAGCAAAAGGGAAAACAGAATGAATGGGGCAATGAATTTATGCATTCTAATTATAGTTTCAAGCGTTTTTAGTAGTTAGCACTTCAGCTTTTACCTTTCCGAAGCGACGTTCTCTTCGCTGATAGTCAATGATGGCCTGGAAAAAATGCTGTTTTCGGAAATCAGGCCAGTATACGGGTGTAAAATACAGCTCGGCGTAGGCCAGCTGCCATAGCAGAAAATTGCTGACCCTCAGTTCGCCGCTTGTTCTGATCAACAGATCCGGGTCGGGCATATTGGCTGTTTCCAGCATGCCGGAAAACAGCTCTTCATCGACCTGATCCGGGTTGATGGTGCGGTCTGCCACTTTTTGAGCGATCTTTTGGGCGGCATTTGCGATTTCCCAGCGGGCACTGTAACTCAGTGCAACGGTTACCTGTAACCTGGTATTGCGGGAGGTTTTTTCAATGGCCTCTTCCAGGGTCTCTCTGCACCTCTCGGGCAGCGAGTCCAGGTCTCCGATCGCATGAAGCCGCACGCCATTTTCATTAAGCTCATCCGTCTCATTCTGTATGGCCTGCACCAGCAAATCCATCAATGTTTCCACCTCCTTGTGAGGTCTGCACCAGTTTTCAGTGGAAAAAGCAAAAAACGTAAGAAAGGGAATGCCAACCTCTGCAGCTGCTTTCACCGTATCGCGCACCGATTCCACACCATGCTCATGGCCAAAAATGCGTTCCTGGCCACGTTGCGTGGCCCAACGCCCATTGCCATCCATAATTATGGCGACATGTTGCGGGAGCCTGGAATTATCGATGTGTTGCTTTAAATCCATTATTTCTCAATATGTTGTACCTCCCAAAAGTGGCACAAATTTCTTAAAATGTTTCGACAAATAAAAGGAAAAAAGCCCGCTTTAAGAAAAATTATGCTAATGTGGGCAAATGGCACCACTCGCGTCCTGGAATTTAAAACTAAGGGTCATGCCGGTAAAAGAATACCAGTCCTTGTCGTCGGGAATGCCAGTAACGCCAGTAACAGTATCATGTGGATAGTACACACCATCCAGCATGTCATCCGTGCGTCGCATGCCCCACTCCACACCAACCGAAAATCTGCGTGAGATGTTGAGCTTGCCGCCAATGCCCAGAATTAATTTGGAGGGGATGTATTTTGGCCTTATTTTGTAGCCGCCTGAGAAAGGCTCTTCGAAGAGCATAACCCCCGTGCCACCAAAAATAAAGGGAGTAGCGCGTTTTTCCAGGTCCCCAGCAACATATGGAAAGAAGTTGACTTCTGCAAGGATGGACAATTCAGCTAAGCGGGTGTTGAAATGATCATGATCCTCGTTGTCTGGTGGTGTGACTGGCATGTCATACGGGCCTGTATTGATACCCTGTATCTGTGCGTACAACAGGTTGCTCCGAAATGCGATGTGTTCATTTAGGTTATAACGGAAAAAAATGCCACCGGCATAATCTATGTTGGTGAACAAATCGGCAGGGGTATTATAGGGTTGCATGTCTCCCAGGTAAAACGTTGTGCCAGCCATCACGCCAGCCTCAAAAGTTTGGCCGCTCGCTGGTAACCGGGCAGCCATGATAACAAAAAACAGGATAAGAATGGCGTGTTTTATCATGATCATTCAAGGTTCACAGACGATAACGCAAATTGGATGAGAATATTTTATTAAACGCCAAAAACGCCCTTGCGCAGCGCACTTCGGCAGGCGATACACTCGTTTTCTGACAAGGCGCCATGATGTTATGTTATGCTGCGGCTAGTTCCGCCTATCCAGTCCCCATGCCAGTTTATTGCGAATGGTCTTGTAAAAGTCTTTCTGCCCGATACAAACCAGGTTAAAAGAGAAAGGGGCCCTTTTTACCACAAGCTCCGTGGTTGTGCTCAGCGGTTTTGACCTGGAGTCGAGCAGCACCAGATAGTCTTGTGTCCGGCCTGAAATCTTTAGTTTGACCCTGCTGCTGTCAGGGATCACAATCGGTCTTACCGTAAGATTGTGCGTGGCAATCGGGGTGATGACGATGTTTTTGCTTTCCGGCGAAATGATCGGCCCGCCACAACTCATTGAATAGCCGGTAGATCCGGTAGGGGTGGCAATGATGAGTCCGTCAGCCCAATAGGTGTTTAGAAAAAGATCGTCCACATAGGCGCTGATGGTGATCATGGTGGAATTATCCCGCTTCAGCACGGTAAGCTCATTTAATGCATAGTTGATATCTCCAAAAAGATTGACAGGCTCAGTGAGTTGCAGCATGGTTCTTCTGTCGATGGAGTAATCACCCGAGATGAGGGCCTCCGCTGCGTCTTTGATTTCTTCAGCAGAGATGGCAGAAAGAAATCCAAGCCGACCGGTATTGACGCCCAGCACAGGAATGCCGGTATCCCGCAGCAGGGTGATCGTGTCGAGCAATGTACCGTCACCGCCAATGCTGATCATGCAAAATATGTCATGCCCTGGTGCTTCACTATGGCTGACCACCTGCACAGGCTTCATGAAGCTGACATGCTCCTTGATGTGCCTGTATAAATCCTCGTAAAAAACAAATGAGGTGGCCTTTTTCTCCAGAATGCTCACCAATAACCTGAAGTTGTCCATAAAGTCACTGGCAAAAGACCTTCCAAAAAAAGCAATCTTCATGTGTGATGTGTTGGTTAACAGGTCAGGACCTGTTTGAATGTTTTATGTGTAACGTGTATTGCGATTGACATTAAACACGGCATTAAGACAAAAACCCGGCCATACACCGGCCTTATCCTGGCATCGTTATGTCATCTCCAGTCTTTGTGCATCCAGCTTGAGAAAGGTAAACAGCATCAGCGTCATGGCCCAGAGGGATGAACCGCCGTAACTGATCAAAGGCAAAGGTATGCCAATAACCGGAACCAGTCCCATGGTCATGCCAATATTTATTGCAAAATGAAAGAAAAGCACCGAACTGACGGCATAGCCAAAGACCCTGCTGAATGCGGATTTTTGTCTTTCTGCTAAAGTAATCAGGCGTAACAAGAGCCACAGATAAATCATTATCAATATGCTGCTGCCCATGAAGCCCCATTCTTCTCCAACTGTGCAGAAAATAAAATCGGTGGTTTGTTCCGGGATAAAATTGAACTGTGTTTGGGTGCCTTGCAGGAAACCCTTTCCCCAAAAGCCACCGGAGCCTATGGCAATTTTAGACTGGTGCAGGTTATAGCCAGCACCTTGTGTGTCGCCTGCCCCATGGAGCAATACTTCAATGCGTGACTTATGGTGTGCTTCGAGTACGTGTTCAAAGGCATAATCTACCGAGTATACATATACGCTCAGTAAAACAAAGAGTCCGATAAGCCGAATTGCAACTCCCGCTTTATTGCGGAGAAAGAAGATCAGCAGGACGGTGATTCCGGCCAGTACGCCAATGACGATGAATTCATTAAACAAAAGGACCAGTAAAAAAAGGGCGATGGCCAGGCCTGCCATAAAGAGCCACAGGCCACTGATATAGCCTTCCCGGTATAATGCCAGGCTAAACGCTGCAAAGACCAGGGTGGTTCCCACGTCATTTTGAAGTAGCACCATGATTGCCGGTACCAGCACCACCAAAAAGGCTTTAACAAGGTGTGCAGGCTTTGGTCTCTTTGCTCTGACATTGCTTACATAGGCAGCAAGAGCCAGAGCTGTGGCGTATTTTGCAAATTCTGACGGTTGTATCGCAAACGCTCCGATCCGGAACCAGGCCCTGGTAGCGTTAATTTCTACCCCGAATAACAATACTGCGCAAAGCATCAACAGTACAATTCCGTAAATTACCCAAGCGAAGCCGCTGAAAAATTTTGTATGGATCATGAGCAGTGCGGCAGCGGTAACGAGTGATGCGAGGATCCAGATGAACTGCCGACCGTGGCTTGTCGACATGTTCAAAAAGCCTGCTTGTCCTTCCACGTAGTCTGCTGCGTAAATATTCAACCAACCGGCAACTACCAGCAACAGGTAAAGTATCAGCAGCGGCTTATCTACATTATACAATATGTTGAATTGTCGTTTCATGGCGTGGCTGTGATAAAATCGGCGTTCAAAATGCGTTGTTCAAACCATGCCCTGTTGACTTCGCCTGTAAGGTACTTTTCTATCATGAGGCTGGCCACAGGTGCGGCCCAGGCTGATCCATAGCCTGCATTTTCGATGATTACCGAGATGGCAATCTGTGGATCTTCTATCGGGGCAAAGGCCACAAAAACCGAATGATTTTCGCCATGTGGGTTTTGTACGGTACCCGTTTTGCCTGCCATGGGGATACCAGGAATTCTTGAAAAACTGGCGGTGCCATCGGCTGTGACCAACCTCATGGCTTCCGCTATGGTTTCAAAGTGTTCCTGATCAATTGGGATGTTGTTGGCCAGGGCAAACCTTTTTTGCCGGTTATCCGGATCCGCTATGGCGCTTACGAGATGCGGCGTATAATAGTGTCCACGGTTGGCAATGGCAGCAGTGATGTTGGCCAGCTGTACCGGCGTAACGCCCAGCTCTCCCTGACCAATGCCAAGAGACAATATGGTTTGAGACCTCCAGCCATTCGTTCCGTAAACACGGTCGTAATAATCGGCAGTGGCGATGATTCCTGGCAACTCATGGCTGAGGTCGCTTCCAAAAAGACGGCCAACGCCAAAACTGCTTACATAATCACGCCAACTTGAAAACGATTCCTGGATGTTTGAAAAATGTGGCTGATTGATGGTGCGCTGAAAAATGATGCTCGCATAGGTATTGCAACTATGTTTTATGGAGGTTATTGCATCCACCGGGCTGGGGTGATTTCTGCAGCGGATGCTGATGCCCTGTGTGTGATAAACGCCTGCACAACCGTGTCTGGTTGAAGGCTGGATTACCCCTTCCTGCAGGGCGATAGCCGTGTTTACAATTTTGAAAACCGACCCTGGCGGATATTGTGCCATAAGTGCCCTGTTGAACAATGGGTTAAGCGTGTCGTTCTGCAAGGCGCGGTAGTTTCTTGTTCTCTGCCGGCCAACGAGCAAGCCGGGATCAAATGCAGGGGACGATACCAAAGTCAATATTTCACCCGTAGCCGGTTCAATGGCCACAATGCTGCCACGTTTGTTCTGCATGAGTTTTTCGCCATATTTCTGTAGCGATGCATCCAAAGTGGTATAAAGGTCCTTTCCTGCCACAGCAAGGGTGTCATAACGTCCGTCCTGGAAAGGCCCGATCTCCCGGTTATGCACATCAACCATTCTGATGCGCAAACCTTTCTGTCCGCGCAGCTCTTTTTCGTAAGCGCGTTCAATGCCACTGATGCCGATATAATCACCCGGCCTGTAATAAGGATCGTTGCCGATCACCTGCGGTCCGACTTCACCTACATAACCAAATGTATGGGTGGCAATAGGGTAGGTGTAACGTCGCAGGTTTCTTGGTTGTACGAAAAAGCCCGGAAAACGGAAAAGCTTTTCCTGGAAAGCAGCATAAGTGGTTTTTGATATCTGCCGCTCAAATACGGATGGACGGAACCTGGAATGCCTCCTTGCCTGCAAAATCCTGCTTTCAAAAGTCTCCGGACTGATGCCTAGCATGTTGCAAAACAACAGGGTGTCGATCTCGCTGACTTGCCCGGGAATGACCATCAAATCATAATGTACTTCATTATAAACAAGCAGCTCACCATTCCTGTCGTAAATAAGCCCCCTTGAAGGATAATCCGTTACATGACGCAGAAAATTGCTGCGTGCAAAAATCTTGTAGGAAGGATCAAGAATCTGCAATACAAACAAACGGAAAAGTAAGATGACCGTCACTCCAATGATGATCGCAGAGATCACGTTTTTCCGGTATACAAATGGATGCGTATGATCGCGAAAGGACATGGCAGGATTACTACTTGGATCAATCTTCATGCAAAATTAAAGAATCACATGAACCTGCGTGGTTTTTTCCAAACATTTTTTAACTTCGCCGTGCCGGGTGTATCCTGCCTCATTTGTTCATGGCAGCCAGTCCAAATGACAGACCGGCAGATGTTATATTCCTGAATAGCATGGACAGGTGCATACTGGCAAAGCCTCATGCAAAATATAATGCCAATGAAAAAACATAAAGTAGTTGTACTTGGAGCAGGTATGGTAGGAAAAGCCATAGCCATTGATTTATCAAAAAAGCATGAAGTATGGGCAGCCGACATTGATCAACGTGCTCTTGACTTTCTTGCTGCCAAATATCCCATCAAAACGGTGGGCGTCAACCTGATGGAAGATGAAAGCATCGAATCGCTTGTTGCAGATTGTGACCTTGTGGTATCTGCCGTGCCCGGCTTCATGGGCTTCGACATTGTGCAGACAGTGATCAATGCAGGCAAGAACATTGTGGATATTTCCTTCATGCCTGAAGACTTCATGGAGCTGAACAATCTGGCCGCAAAAAAAGGGGTTACTGCGATTACCGACTGTGGTGTGGCGCCAGGTATCCCCAATCTGATCGCCGGACACCACAATGAGTATATGGAGATCGAGGATTTTACCTACTATGTAGGTGGCTTGCCTAAAGTGAAAGTCTATCCCTTTTATTACAAGGCGCCCTTTTCTCCGATCGACGTGGTGGAAGAATATACCCGTCCGGCACGTTACATTGAGAAAGGCAAACATATGACCAAACCGGCCATGAGTGAGCCTGAGATGGTGTTCTTTGACAAGGTGGGGACCCTCGAAGCATTTTTTACTGATGGGTTGCGTTCGCTGCTGCGGAACATGGACCACATCCCCAACATGCGCGAAAAAACACTGCGCTATCCTGGACACATTCAGTTGATTCAGGCACTGAAAAAGGCGGGCTTTTTCGATACGGAACCCATGTCTGTCAATAACACCACCATCAGGCCGATTGACTTTACCAGCAACATCCTTATTCGCGACTGGCAACTCGAACCTGAAGAGCGTGAGTTTACCGTGATGCGCATCTGCATCGAAGGCACAGAGGAAGGCACGCAGAAAAAGATCGTGTATGAACTCTACGATGAATATGATGAGCAGGAAAACATCTCTTCCATGGCGCGAACCACTGGTTTCACGGCAACGGCTAACGCGGAACTTATCCTGAGCGGGCAGTTCAGCGGGAAAGGCGTCTTTCCATTGGAGCTTATCGGCCTTGACCAGGACTGCTTTGATTTTGTGATGCAGTACCTGGAAAAACGCAACTTACGCTTCAGTAAAACCATTGTTCAATGACCAAAAAACCAAGCCCAGCCCGGAACCATCAACAGACCATGCAAGCCATTGGTTATGTGCCGAGAAAAGATGCTACCCAGGCTGATTATGATCGCATTGGCTTTATGTCGGGCCTGGAGGTACACCAGCAATTAAAAACGGACGAAAAGCTCTTTTGCCGGTGTCCGGCTGGAATATATCAGGAGGATGATGCGTATGATGCGGAGGTGATCCGCCACATGCGACCGACACTCAGTGAGCTTGGTGAATATGACGGCACCGCCCTGATGGAATTTAAAACGCGGAAAAACATCATTTACCGCATCAAGAATGAGACCACCTGCACCTATGAAGTAGATGACACCCCGCCTTTTCCGATTAACAGAAAGGCCGTGGACATTGCCATTGAAATATCCCTCCTCAAAAAGCTGAATATCGTCGGAGAGATCCACATCACCCGCAAGCAATACCTGGATGGCAGCATTCCGACTGGATTTCAGCGCACGGCGATCATTGGGGTGGAGGGTGCCATAGATTTGAAAAACAAAACGATACGACTGATCCAGCTAAGTCTGGAGGAAGATTCCTGCCGCGAGATTTCGGATGTGGGACACTGGCGGACCTATAAGACCGACAGGCTCGGGATGCCCCTGATCGAAACGGTGACCTATCCGGACATGGTCAACCCGGACGAGGTGGCAGAAGCCTGCCAGGTGATCCGCTTCCTGAACAGGAGCACCGACAGGGTGCGTGTTGGTATTGGCTCAGCCAGACAGGATGTAAACGTGAGTTGCCGGGGTGGCACTCGCGTGGAGATCAAAGGCGTTTCACATATCAAATGGATTCCTGAACTTACCCATAACGAGGCTTTCAGGCAGTGGGCCTTGCTGCATATCCGGGAAACCCTGAATCAACGAATTGCTCCCGGGAAATGGCAAATGCATGCCAGGGAACTCGATCCGGGTGCTTTTCCTTTTCGTTCGCACGTCCTCCAGCACATTGCAGTGCAAGGAATGAAGCTTTACGGGGTCAGGCTGCCTCACTTTGATGGTATCCTGTCCCATTTCACTCAGCCAGCGCAGTCGTTTGCCGACGAGATCAGCGACCGGCTGAAGGTGGTGGCTTGCATTGAAAAACCTAATATGGATGCCGAGGATAGCCTGAGGAGGCTGGAAACAAGCTCCGCATACAATCGGCTCCGCGAGGTTCTTGATGCCAGACCCGAAGATGCCGTGCTGTTTTTCTGGGGGCCGGCGGAAGACATTCCTACAGCACTCGAAACCATAGAGGAACGTTGCCAAATGGCTTTTGAGGGCGTTCCAAATGAGACGAGGAAGTCGTTTGCCGATGGCACCACGATGTTTGAGCGGGTATTGCCCGGAGCCGACCGGATGTATCCCGACACCGACTCTCCGCCAATCCCCTTGCTTGATGAAGACATTGAACGCCTCGGGAAAGACCTGCCCACGCTGCATATTCAGGCATACCACACGTTAAGCAACTGGGGTGTTCCGGAAGATACCTGCACGTATATCTTCAGAAACAACCTTTTTCCGCTGATACAGCAAATGGTGAAAGAAGACGGGGAAGATCCGGTTTTTGCTGCAACACTCTTTGGTCACCGGCTGAAATATATTGAAGGACAGTACAGGAAGGCTCCCGGATTCCGATACGAAATGGTTGCGACGATATTGCGTGCTCTCCGTGCAAAAGGCATCTCTGGCGAAGTCATGTATTCCGCGCTGCCTTTTCTCTGGCAACACGCTGAGAAGGATCCTGAGGCGGTGCTTGATCAAATCGGTTACTCCCCCCTAAGGAAACCAGAGGTGTTTGCTGTCCTGCCTGAGCTGCGTAAAGAGTTTGCCCGCATCCGGCTGAACGGTAGCGAAGCAGCAGAAGCCGACTGGCTGATGGGGAAGCTCAGGCCCAGAGCGCTTGGTAATATTCCATTGAACGAGCTTAAACGGGAAATCGATGCACAACTGGCATCTTCCCCTTAATTCAATTAATCGGTGACTTTTTGACATTTATACATTTAGACCTTTAGACAATATTTGCCCATGAATGAAGACCATTTTCAGGGATACAAAGGTCCTGCGTTAGAGGCGTTGAAAAAATTCAATGTCCGTGTATGGGGCCAGGCAAAGATCAAGACCAATCGCGGCAATTTTGTGGGGACGGTCTTGCCGAGATCGGAAAATGATGACGACACGCACATCGTGCTGAAAATTCCCACCGGCTATAATGTGGGCATCTATGTACGCACCCTGCTCAGCATGGAAGAAACCGGGTACAAAAAAGCCAACTATAAGATTCCGGAACAGGAGTTTCCTTATACCCAAGGTAAACCAAATGTCAAGCTGATCGGCACCGGTGGTACGATTGCCTCGCGTCTTGATTATCGCACCGGGGCGGTCATTCCCGCTTTTTCTCCAGGCGAGTTATATGGTGCCGTGCCGGAGCTGGCAGACATCTGCAACCTGACTACAGAAAAGGTTTTTGCCGTTTTCAGTGAGAATATGGGACCGGAACAATATAAGCAGTTGGCTGTAGCTATTGGCGAGGAGATTGAAAGCGGCATTGATGGCATTGTGATTGGCCACGGCACTGACACCTTGCACCACACGGCTGCAGCACTCACATACATGGTACAAAACCCACCTGTTCCCATTGTGCTGGTAGGCTCACAGCGTTCTTCCGACCGCCCTTCCTCCGATGCGGCACTCAACCTGATGCATGCATGTTATGCAGCGGGTCACGGAAATATTGCCGAGGTGATGGTTTGCATGTTCGGCCCTACTTCTGATGAATATGGTCTTCTGCACCGGGGCACACGTGTGCGAAAAATGCATTCTTCCTATCGCAGCACCTTCCGCACGCTTGGCGATATGCCCCTTGGCAAGGTCACGAGAAGCGCGGTGACCCCCATCAAGCAAAACTTCAGGCCGCGGCGGAAGGACAAAAAGGTGACCATCAATCCCTATTTTGAGGAAAAAGTGGCCATCCTGTATTATTATCCCAACATGCACCCGGACATGGTCGATTCGTTGGTAGACAATGGCTATAAGGGGATCGTGATCGCCGGCACCGGCCTCGGACATGTAAACAAGCCCCTGTATCCTGCCCTTGAACGTGCGAGCAAAAAAGGAGTAGCCGTATACATGACTGTACAAACGTTATGGGGATATGTGCAGATGTTCGTGTATGAAACCGGGCGCGAGATGATGGCATTGGGCGTGGTGCCTGCCGAAAACATGCTTCCCGAGGTGGCCTGGGTCAAGCTGGGATGGGCCCTGGGGCAGACCAGCGACCTGGATGAGGTGAAGGAGATCATGCTTACCCCCATGCATGACGATATTACACCCAGGGAGCCTTACAACGGCTACCTCGTTTACCAGGGCGGTGTGCCTGAAGTGGAAGCATTTATAAAAAGCTTCAGAAAATAGGGGTAAAAAAACTCCGGCCGAATGGTGGCCGGAGCATGTGATGTACCCGGAGCCGGGCTCGAACCGGCACGGCCGCAATGGCCACAGGATTTTAAGTCCTGGGTGTCTACCAATTCCACCATCCGGGCACGATACTGGTGCAGGCAGATAAAAAAAAACCTCTTTTCAGAGGTATTTTTGAGCGGAAAACGGGACTCGAACCCGCGACCCCGACCTTGGCAAGGTCGTGCTCTACCAGCTGAGCTATTTCCGCGTTGTTGGTTTTGCGATTGCAAATATACGTTTTTTTATAAAAACCCAAGCATAATTCTTTCGAAAAAGAAAAAATGCAGGTCCCACTAAAAACAAAAGCCTTGAAACAGCATACATTGTCGGTGGCTTTCGTTGTCTCGCATCAGGATTGCATTAACAACTTAAAAAATGCAGGTTAAATGCTGTTAAAAACAAAGGTATTTTGTTATAATTAATTAAATTTGTGCGCCAAAATATTATTAACCATTAAGCATTGAACAGCATGAAAAAATTGCTTAGTTTGTCATTCCTCATTTTATTATTACTTGGGAGTGCAACCATAAGTGCCCAGGAAGAGGCAAAGTTCGGTCACATTAATACAAACGAGTTGCTTCGGATGATGCCGGGCAGAGACCAGGCCCAGGCCGACCTGGAGAGGTATGCCCAGGAACTCGAAGAGACTTTTGCCGCCATGCAGCAAGAGTTTCAGAACAAATACCAGGATTATATTGAAAACCAGGAAACTTTCTCCCAGCTGGTACGCCAGTCAAGGGAACGGGAGCTGCAAAGTCTCCAGGAACGCATTATGGAATTCCAGGAATCGGCACAGCAGGACATTATGCAGCAGGAAGAACGTTTATTAAGTCCCATTATCGAAGAAGCCCGTGAGGCTATTCAAAAAGTGGGCCGTGAACATGGTTTTACCTATATTTTTGACACCAGTGGTGGTTCCATGGTATTCTGGGAAAACGGTGAAGACATCATGCCCCTTGTAAGGGAAGAACTCGAACTGGACTAATCCGGTAAAAGGTAATTTTTCCGGGCCGATCGAGTGAAGCACCTTTATACAGGCAAAGCAAATGCTTGTGTAAGGGTGCTTTCTTATGCATCCCGGTACCAGCCTGCATATGTAATGTATTTCCTTGATATGCGATCCAGTAGGTCGCGGGTCAGTTCCTGGCTGATATCTTTGACCTTCCTGGCCGGGATTCCTGCATACACGCTGCCAGGCTCAATGATCGTGTCCTCCAAAACTACTGCACCTGCGGCAATAAGGGAGTTGCTCCCCACCACCGCATTGTCCATCACCACGGCATTCATGCCAATCAACACGTTGTCTTCCACGGTGCAACCATGGACAATGGCATTGTGCGCAACAGATACATTGTTGCCAATCGTGGTGGGGGCCGTTTCAAATGTGCAGTGAATCACTGCTCCGTCCTGGATGTTTACATTATGCCCTATGCGGATATAATGGACATCCCCGCGCACTACCGCGTTAAACCATATGCTGCAGTTGTCACCAGTGACGACATCCCCGATAATGGTAGCATTGTCAGCCAGGTAACAGTCCTTGCCAAATTGCGGGGTGAACCCCCGGATGGATTTGATCAGTGCCATAATTGGGTTTGTTTGTTGCGGGAAAGTTTGAAAGCCAAAATATCAGGTTTTAAATGCATGCCAATGGACAGGCTTGTCAGGGTGATGACCTGTCGCTGGTCATGGGGATCAGATGCCGATCAGGCCTTCGAGCGGGTCTTTGCCCCGGAATAGCAGGCGTTCAGGATGTTCAATGTACTCCTTGACCTTTACGAGGAAGCCCACAGACTCTTTTCCGTCAATGATCCGGTGATCGTAAGACAGCGCCAGGTACATCATGGGACGGATTTCTACCCTGCCATCAATAGCCACAGGCCGTTCCTGTATCTTATGCATCCCCAGAATGGCGCTTTGCGGTGGGTTGATGATGGGTGTCGACATCATGGAGCCGAACACCCCACCATTGGTGATGGAGATGGTGCCACCCTGGAGCTCTTCAATTTTAATTTTGTTATTGCGGGCCCTTTCGGCCATCTCGTTGATGGTTTGTTCCAGTTGGGGGATGTCCAGCGTTTCGGCATTGCGTATAACCGGCACCATTAACCCCTTGGGAGTGCTGACCGCGATACCGATGTCGGCATAATCCGGAATGACCAGCTGATTACCGTCAATATGGCCGTTAACTTGTGGGAAATGCGGGATGCTCTCCGCCACGGCCTTTACAAAGAAAGACATGAAGCCCAGCTTAAACCCGTATTTTTCCACAAAAGCTTGCTGATGTTTTTTACGAAGGTTAATGATGGTCGACATGTCTGCTTCATTGAAGGTGGTCAGCATTGCGGTTTCATT
>PWNO01000228.1 GCA_003557765.1 Bacteroidales bacterium | reverse complement strand
GATGATGACATCAGTTTCCTTGATGTTGCCATTGTCGATAACCTGTGCGCGCGGCATACGCGCTGTCACGGTGGAATCCACGATGACAGTGCGCACCAGATCACCTACATCGGCCGTTTCGCCGCCAGCAAACATGACATCGATACCGTGTGTATGTAGTTTTTCCAGGAATGCATGGGTACCCTCAATGATTGCCCGGATAACCTCACCGGGAATCTGTTTCTTATTCCTGCCAATGGTTGATGATAAGATAATATTGTCGGTAGCACCCACACAAAGGAGGTCGTCGAGGTTCATGACTACAGCGTCTTGTGCAATGCCACTCCATACCGAGAGGTCTCCGGTCTCTTTCCAGTAAAGCCAGGCCAGCGATGATTTGGTGCCAGCTCCATCGGCATGCATGACCGTGCAATGATCTGCTGAGCCAACCAGGTGATCAGGAACGATCTTGCAAAATGCTTTTGGGTAAAGGCCTTTGTCAAGCTTGCTGATGGCCTTATGCACATCCTCCTTATCCGGAGAAACCCCCCTGCGACGGTAAGTTTCCATTATCTGTTCCCTTCTGATATCTCACTCCCAGTGAAATCATATTGCTCTCGCGGATCATCTCCTCCTTGCATGTCTTCCTCCCGCAGATTTTCCCTGCTTTCCGTTTCCTCTATCCGCATATCTTCTTCAGCTTCCTCGGACTCTTCTTCGTGCGGTGGCTCATAGTCTTCCCTCAGCACCCTGAACTCGGTACGTCGGTTCATCTCATGAGCAATTTCCTGCATCTCCTCAGATTCAAGAGATTCGATAAAATCTTCGGTTAGCGCTGTTCCTTCTTCAAAAAGATATCCATTTCTTTCGACATCCCTTTCCAGCACCCTGGGTTCACGTTTGCCGTAACCTGCTGCTTCAATCCTTTCATGCGCGATGCCCTGCTCCACGAGATAATCTACGACCGCTTCAGCTCTTCGCAAAGACAGGGTGTCATTGTATTCATGTGTACCCCTGCTGTCGGTATGCGACGCCAGCTCGATAACGATATGCGGATTGTCTTGAAGTGTCTGCACCAAACCGTTGAGCGAGTCCTTGAATTGAGTCTGGAGCTCCCAGCTATCAAATTCATAGAGAATTTCTGGCAGCTCGATGGCCGTCACAGGTATTGGTGCAATCCCCATTTCCAATTCAAATTCATGGCTTCTCTCAAGGCCACGGGTGGTTTCATTGGTTCTTGCAGAAAAATAACCAGACTTATTCACCAGGATCTCGTAATCGGTGTTTTCTTTAATTAAGGTCTCATCAAAAAGAAAAGTACCGTCATCTTCCGTTTCTTTCTGCACGAGCGAACCATCTGAGCCGACAAGTTGCACATTGGCGTTGGCCACAGCTGTCTGGGTGCTGTCGTCTATCACTATCCCGCTTATCCGAAACTCTACCGGGGCCTGATAGAAGGAATAGATGTCGTAAATACCTCTGCGTCCTCTATTTGAGGTAAAAAATCCCTCTTCCCGCCCTGGTTTGTATACAATACCAAAGTCATCTGCAGCGCTGTTGAAAGGTGGTCCAAGGTTTTCCGGCTCTGACCACTCTCCTCCCCTATAAGTGGTCCTGAACATGTCAAGTCCTCCCATTCCGGGATGACCATCAGAGGCGAAATATAGTGAGCCGTCTTCATGCACATAGGGAAACATTTCATTTCCCTTTGTATTGATGACTTCTCCAAGGTTTTGAGGTGACCCGAAGTCATCATTTGGGGTTGGCCGGGAGACAACCCATATATCTCGCTCACCAATGCTTCCAGGCATGTTACTTACAAAGTACAGGTCGAGCTCATCAGGGCTGATCGCCGGATGCCCAACGGTAACAAGGCTGTCTTTTGTGAGTGGCACTTCCTGTGGATTGGTCCAGTTTGCACCCTCCCTTGAAGCCCTGAAGATGCGACAGCCCATGCTGACGTCTTCTGCCCTTGTACACCTTGTAAAGAACATTTCTGTTGCCGTAGCATTTACAGAGGGCGCACCTTCATTATATTCTGTATTTATGGGACCATCGTCCAGCAAGGAAGGCCGGTTCCAATTTCCTGAACGATCTGCATAGGTGATGAAGAATGAACTGTGCTTGTTTCCGGTCCAGGGGTCTTCATCCCGCCCCAATGCATCATCACGTGAAGACGCAAAAATGAGTGTGGTACCCCGGTGGTCTCCATATGCCGGGGTCATATCGTCGGCAGGAGAGTTAAAAAGTCGTACAGGCTCCACATCGTAATCCTGATATTGCTCTCTTAACTCCATGGCCAGTTCAATGGAAGCCAATCCCTGGGGCCCCCGCCAGTCATCCGGTACCTTCTCCATATAAGTCTTGAATGCTTCCCTGGCCTCTTCATATTTCTCATTGTACATCTTGGCCTGTGCCATGTATAAATAGGCAACCGGATCAGGATAATCGATACGAATGGCTCTTCTGAACCATGATTCTGCCATACGGTGGTTATTGGTATATCTATAACACAGTGCCAGCCTGAATGTCAGCTCCGCGGTTTTTTCCCTTTCACTGCGGTCCAGCCTGTCAATTACACGTCGGTACAGATCAATGGCTTCATGGTATTGTTGTAACTCAAAAGCACGTTCAGCGCGTTCAAGACGGCGGTTTTGACCATAAGCGTCATGACCGGATAACATCATGATCAACAGAAGAAGGTAAAACAGCTTGATAAGCTTATTCATGTATGGCATGGATTAACACATTTGAAAACTTATATCCTACAAACGAAGCAGGCTGTAAATAATTGCAGGATATACTAAGCTTCATTGGATTTTTGTTCTTTCTTGTCATCCCTGTAAGGATAAGGCAGGTCGGAGTCATCGTCGATTTCTGTAAGGTTTCCTTTTTTGTGTTCATCATCCCCGGACGTGCTGGCAGGCTCTCCTGTTGTTTGTTTATTAATTTGCTGGTTTTCCTGTGCGGGGGTATGCTTAAAGGCTTCTACCTCTTTTTTTACCTCTGACTCCATTTTTCTGACCTCTCCTTCGATTTCAGAAGAGTATCGATGAATCTCAGCATTTATCTCGCGTTGCACTTTGCGTACCTCTCCGAGCCCTTTTCCAAGCATACGGGCTATCTCCGGAATCTTTTTCGGGCCAAATAACAAGAGCACCAGCAGGATGAGCATCAATATCTCTCCGCCGCTGATACCAAACAGTAAGATTCCCGGTACGATCATAATGGCTGATTTCACTACAAAATTAATGCTTTCCGCTGTAATTACATAACCGTATGTTATGGTTAAGCTGAATAATTTGTGGATAATCCGGGATAGCTGGACTAGCCTTTAGATTGAAATTTTTTTTTATGTGGCCAACCTGCAAAATTTGTACATTTACGATCATCAAAAAAGATAGCTTATGTTACCATTTCAGAAAAACCTCACCAACGCGTTTTATGCCATGCTGAGCCTGCCGGCTACGGCGATGGGCTTTGGTCTGGCGGTACAGATTGCCGCCTTAAGTTGGCTATTAAGCACAAAATACGGGCTGGAGATCAGCGACATTGGCTTGGTGTGGGCCACCGGCCCTTTGGCAGGTATCATTGGACAGGTTGTGGTAGGCATCATCAGTGATAATGTGTGGATTATGAATGGCCGTCGCCGTGCATTTATCCTGGTTGGTGGTGTATTGGCAGCCCTGGGTTTACTTGCCCTTCCAAACATAGGCATCATTCAGGCCGGACTTGGCTTTGAGGGCGTATTGGGGATTGCCATCGTGGTGTCGCTCAGCATCGACCTGGCCATTAACATCAGCTTCAATCCCACCCGGGCGATTATCGCCGACGTAACCCCTGAAGGACGGCCAAGAACCAAAGGATATACCTGGATGCAGACGGTTTCGGGCAGTTTTGGCGTTATGGCCTACCTGATTGGTGCTATTTGGGGCAACTATGTGCTCATCTATTTTGGTGTCATACTGGTTTTCCTCTTTTCCATCGTACCACCTTTTTTCATAAAGGAACCGAGGTATCTTGGTCAATACGGTAAGGGCGACGAGGAGGCTGCAGCCGCAAGCAAGGCAGAAGCCGAAAACAAGAAAGAAAGCGTGAATGAAGCCTCGCTTTACGAAATCATGAAGACCATACTGCCGCTCTGGGGATTTCTTCTTTATGCCTTCTATGGCATATTTCGCCGCCTTGGCCTGTTTCCTGACATTCCCTATTATGGCCTGGAAATATTATGTACCCTGCTGACCATCGTGGTGGTGGTGATCACCATGACGCAGAAGGAGAATGGCATTTCCCGTGAAAAAGATGGATTGATTGGATTCAGGAAGGTACTTGCCGCTCATTCTTTTACCTGGATCGGCGTGCAGACAATGTTCATCTATCTTTTTGCCTTCGTGCGATTTCGCGTTCCCGAACTGGCTGATGTGGATATTGATCCGGCCCTTCTGGAGAATGGTGAAAACGGCTTGCTCGAATCCGCACGCCTGAAGGAGATCGATGACACCATCGGGCGCATCGTGAATTGGAGCTTTTTCTCACTCAATTTGGTGGCTGCCATTATCCCGGTATTGATACTTGAACCCCTTGCCGCACGCTTTGGACGTGTCAGAACACATGCGGTGAGCATCACCATTATGACGCTCGGATATTTAAGCATATTGCAGTTTGGTTTTGCCCCGGCGGCTATTTACGCACTCATGGCCATTGTGGGTATCGGCTGGGCCGCTACCATTAGCCTGCCTTTTGCGATCATGTCGCAAAAGATTTCCCAGTCACGTATGGGACTTTACATGGGCCTGTTTAATCTTTCCGTGGTACTGCCACAGTTTGTTTCCAGCTTTGGTGTAGGTGAGCTTGTGCAGGAAGCAGAAAACAAGGGCGTTATATTTATTGTCAGTGCGCTTACAGTAGGCATTTCCGCCTTGCTATGGTTTTTTGTAAAGGAACCCAGGGACATTTACACGGCCAATCCGGTGACGGAAGATGATTAGGTCAGTAGGTCAATTTCCTCTGAGGTCACAGATGATTGTCCAAAGCTATTTCGCACAATAGCGGACCCGAAAGCAATGAAAAAAACCATATTTTTGATAGGTAATGATATTTCAAAGGAATAACAGGAAATAAAGTTTTGCATAATTATTTACCTGATATCAATTCTAAACGAAAAACATATCACCATGAAAAAAATAATATGTATTGCTGCCACATTAGCCTTTTTGGTCCTTTGCAGCCCGACTTATTCACAAACTCCGGTTCCCATGTCGAACTGGAAAGTGGAGGACCCAGATGCCCGTGACGCCAGTGAGGTAACTGCCCGGGATATGACAATTCGTACATACAGCAAAGTAGTCTGGGAAAATGTAAACCAGGAAATTGCTGGTGTAAGTATGGATATCCGCTCGCTGGCCAATATGCCTAATGATCAGAACCTAACCCTAAGGGTTATTTATGATGATGGCATGATTGAAAGTGTGAGGTTGGAGTTTCCTGGAACAGATACAAGGGTATCTACCATCTCTACTGACCTTATCTGGCAACGCGGTCGTTTGGTAAAAGCAATAGAGCTTTCCCATGGTCGCTCAGGTGGCCGTTACAACATCACCTCTTTTTCTTATACAGCCGCACCGTCAACGGCTGTCTATATTCATCAGAGTAATCTTGCCGGTGCAAGACTTCATAAAGCGGGTGCTTCTCACAACGATGTACTTGTAGTAAAAGGGGGGATGCGTTCAGACGAATGGCCCTTTGTTACCAATGTATCCTCCAACAGGATGCAGCTTGTGGCTTCGGTAACCGGGTTTACCGGAAGGGATTTTCATCAGACCAATTACAATCTGACCGTACAGGTATTAGATAACCAGGGATCTACACTGCGGACACTAAGGGTGCCTCTGGATCTGGCCGTGGACGTGGCCGAAGTGGATTTGAGCGACATGGATGCATCACTCATTGATAGAATCGTTTTTTTCTCCAACTATTCAGGGATTCAGTTTGCTATCAGACAAATCAATTTTGGGCCGGCAGTTGCACAACCTGCTACTGGATGCCCAGGGTTAAGGGAAGTGACCCAGCGCTTTGAGCAAAAGATCGACCAATGGAAAAACGAAGGAATGATTGGAAACCGTTATATTCAGGAGTTGGAATCCATCTTGATCGAACTCAGGCAACTGGAATAAAAAATGGCGATTTTGCTGTTGCTGTTCGTGTATCTGCTGAATGACAAAGAAGTACTTCAACAGCCGCTTATCCAGCGGAGTCCCATCCCCCTGGCGCTGATCCTGCATATCGTGAAAGTGCCGGATGTTTCGCACTTCAATAAAAACGTTGAAAATGAGTGAACAATAATAAAAAAGGAAAATTATAACTTGGCTAATACGCTATTATGTATCATATTAGCTACGTATACTTAAAAATTATCATCCTGCAACAAAAATTCAACGCCGACACCCGGTCGCTTGCACCAAAGAAATAATTAATGCCTTTTTGACATTTGCACAATAATTTGCACAAAAGGCACAAAAAAAGAACGTAAATAGCTGAAAATATGCCATTTACGTTCTTTAAATGTCGGGGTGAGAAAACGAACCCTTCTTAATACTGTTAATTTATATGTTATTGATTAATAGATTATAATGTGCTGTATATTAATATTTTACAAGGCTTATATTTCTCTTTTTGTTTGCCTTTGTTTGTTTTTGTCTGCCTTTATTAAGTAAATGTGGGGAAACTGTGGGGAAACTTTTATCTTTGTAAAGCCCATTCACATTAACACTTTTTATCCCTTCTTAATATGGCTACTGTTAAGTTTTTTACCCGCACAAAACGCAAGGCTAATATTCACACACCTAT
>PWNO01000096.1 GCA_003557765.1 Bacteroidales bacterium | reverse complement strand
GGGAAGCCTTTGGATGGAAAGTCCTATCTATGAATGGCAACAATATGGAGGATGTGTTGGACACCCTGGAACAGGCCAAAGCCTCCTGTGGAAAACAACAGCCCGTGGTCATCCTGATGCGCACAGAGATGGGCTACGGTGTGGACTTTATGATGGGAACGCACGAATGGCACGGCAAACCGCCAAACGATGAGCAGTTTGAAAAAGCCATGGCCAACTTTGATGAAACGCTGGGTGATTATTAAAGCATTACAACCTATTTCCTTTTGACCTTTAGAAAAAACGATCATACCATGAACACATACACTTTTGAAGAGAAAAAAGATACACGCTCTGGTTTTGGATTGGGGCTGCTCGATGTGGCACGCAAAAACCCGGATGTGGTGGGCCTTTGTGCCGACCTGACAGGCTCACTGAAGATGAATGACTTCCAGAAAGAGTTTCCGGACCGCTTTTTCCAGGTAGGCATCGCAGAAGCCAACATGATGGGCATCGCCGCAGGCCTGACCATTGGGGGAAAAATTCCGTATACCGGCACCTTTGCAAACTTCAGCACCGGACGTGTTTATGACCAGATCCGGCAGTCCATCGCCTACTCCGAAAAGAATGTGAAGATCTGTGCTTCCCACGCAGGTCTCACCCTTGGAGAAGATGGCGCCACACACCAGATGCTGGAGGACATCGGCATGATGCGTATGTTACCCAACATGAGCGTGGTGGTACCCTGTGATCACAACCAGACAAGGCTGGCCGCGGCAGCCATCGCCGAGCACCAGGGTCCGGTCTATCTGCGCTTTGGTCGCCCCAAGGTGCCAAATTTTACAAGCCTCGACGACCGTTTTGAAATGGGTAAGGCCATCTCACTTAATGCAGGCGATGACGTGAGCATCTTTGCCACCGGCCACCTGGTATGGGAGGCGATAGAGGCCGGCAAGCAGCTTTATGAAGAAGGCATACAGGCAGACATTTTTAACATTCATACGATTAAACCTTTAGACACAGAATGCATCATACAATCAGTAGCCAAAACAGGCTGTGCTGTCACCGCTGAGGAACATCAGCTGCACGGCGGACTAGGAGACACCATAGCACACCTGCTTGCCAGGGAGCAACCGACCCCGATGCACATGGTGGGAGTGAGGGACCGTTTTGGTGAAAGCGGCAAGCCGCATGATTTAATGGAAAAATATGGCCTGAGTGCCCATAACATTGTGCAAGCCGTAAAAGAAGTGATCAAAAGGAAATAATCCGGGCTGTTACGCACTGTCGATGAGAAATTCCCATACAGACGAAGAATTGCTGGACTTGTATGCCAAAGACGGTCAAGCTGACCGGGCCTTTCAATTCATCGTGCACAGATACCAGGAAGCCATTTACTGGCATATCAGAAGGCTGGTAGTCAGTCATGACGATGCCAACGATATCGTGCAGGAAGTGTTCATCAAGGTCTGGAAGGCATTGCCCAAATTCCGGAAGGATTCATCCCTCTATACCTGGATGTACCGGATCGCCACCAATGAGGCCCTTTCCTTTCTCAAAAAGAAGAAACGAAGGTACCTGATGCCCTTGGTGGATATGGGCAAGCAACTGGAAGAAACCCTGGAGGCAGATGCATGGTACCAGGGCAATGAGATGGAAAGAAAGCTGCAGAAAGCCATCCTGTCGCTTCCAGAGAAACAAAGAGCCGTGTTCAATTTGCGCTATTACGATGAGATGAAGTACGAGGACATGGCCGAAATACTGGATACTTCGGTGGGCGCCCTGAAGGCTTCCTATCATCATGCCGTAAAAAAAATTGAGAAGTCAGTCGTTTCATAATTAAACCTTTGTCATGTTTTTCCGTCTAATGTAAAAAGCCAGCGAGCAATGAAAAAAGATAATAAAGAGGCCATCAACAAGGAGCTGAAGGAACTCAGAAGCAGTCTCCCCCGCGAAAACAAAGATGCCGGGTTTGAGACACCTGAAGGTTATTTTGATAACCTAAGCGGTGATATCTTATCCAGGTGTCGTGAAGCGGATTCTAAGCAGATCCAGGATGTTCCGTTCGCACCGAAGCAGGTGCTGGCCATAGCCGCCAGCTTGTTGCTGCTTGTCAGCCTCACCATATCCCTGTTTTTCATGCGTAGTGACACCGTGAACGACTATGCTGTCCTCGAAGAACATGCCATCGACTTTTAATATTTCTCCTTTTTCAGCGATTTTGATCGTCAGGACATTTATGATATGGTGTTGGAATCAGACCTGAGTGCTGATGAGATCATGTATGAACTGGAGCTTTATGATGCCAACGAACTGAATGATTACGATGACATAATGGAAATGCTTTTTGAGGAAGCGGGTTATTATGGCATTGAAAGCAGTTATTTATTATCTTCACTGGACTAAAATAAGCAATCACTATGATATCAACAAAGCAAATAAGTCAACTGGGGGTGCATTTTTTTCTTGTCACCCTGTTTATGCTTGCAGTCGTCTACAGCACCCATGCACAAAGCCCCCGGCGCCAGGAGCAACGGGGTCATGATGCTCGTAAGGAAGCCATTGAAGCAAGACGCATTTCATATATCACCAGCAAGCTGTCGCTGAGCACTGATGAAGCCAAACTGTTCTGGCCCATCTATAATGCATACACCCAAAAGGTGGATGAGATCTCCAGCGGTTTCCGTGATAAACTGGAAGCAATGCCTGACCCCGAGGATATGACAGCAGAGGAAGCTGCCAGGTATGTGGAAGCTGAGCTGACCCGTTTCGAAGAATCGGCTGCCTTACGCCGCGAGTATACCAAAAAGCTGCTGGAAGTCATCAGCGTAAAACAGGTCGCCCTGCTTTTCGATGCAGAGCGTGATTTTAACCGCATGCTTTTCAGGGAAGCACAGCGCAGGCATCGGTCTGATGACCGGAGGGATTGATCTCAGGTAACAAGGAGCTAAATTTGCTCTACATCCGCAGAATCCACCCAGCCCACATTGCCGTCAGGAAAACGAAGCTCTTTCCAGGAATCCATCTGATGAATGACCTCCGCTTTTGTTCCTTCATAAGCCCTGAATAGTTCCATGCCTCTTCCCGCAGGAGCACTCCGCACCGTGAGCACTTCTTCCACGACAATGACCTCCTGCTTATGCCTCAGGCGGTGATATTGCCGTTGCGCAGCATAAGCCGCGATCAGGGTAAGCAGAAGGAACAACGCAGCCAGAGAAAAAAACAGCTTTTTCTGCCATATGACTTGCTTCAGGAAAAATAATGCAATAGAAAGAACACACAGGGTCAATCCGATGATCAATGCGATCGCCCATGTATCTGCAGAAAACAGGGCTATGAAATCTTCATGCCAGCGTTGATAAAACAAGGACGGAATGCTTTCGATGGGGTTGATGATGCCGTTACGCGCGAGTTCCAGGTTATGCAGGGCGGGTTCGTAAGATGGATTCAACCGCAATGCCCGTTCATAATAGAGAATGGCCCTTCCGAGTTCTCCCAGCTGATAAGCTGTGTTGCCCATGTTATAATACAATGGCGCAGATTCCACCTCCATTTGAAGGATTGTCTTATATATGTCCATAGCTTCATCCCAGGATTCATCCATGTATGCCAGGTTGGCCTGCTCCATGAGGCTATCTGGTGACTGTGCCCGGGACAATACAACGGAAAGCATTAACAAGAGCCATAATAATGGCAAAATCCTCAACCTCATCTTACTTAAGTATTTTTTCTTAATTCTTTTTCGATGGCCACGATAGTATCCAGGGCTTTATTGTATACGGTGTCCATGGGACTTTCGTCTCCTGCCGGTGCAAAACGCGCATATTCACACGCATAAAGGCCATCCAGGAAACGGGTGGCCAGCCCGGATGGTATCTGACGCGAATCAAATGCGGATGCTACATTTTCCTTGTTGAGACGGGAAACGGGAATGTCAAGTCGGTCAGACACATAGCCCCAAAGGGCCCGGAATATTTCTTCAAAAAAGGCTTCCTTCCTGTTTTCCCTTAAGAGTCTTTGCGCATGTTTGAGCCTTTTTACAGCAACCTTCCTGGCTTTTTTCATGCGCATGCCTTGGATATCCGCTATGTTTTGCCTGTGTTTATACCATAATAAAAGGAATATGATCAGGAGCAGGATGGGAATGGCTGCAAGCATGAAAAATCGCGTACTCCGATAGAAAACTTCACCCGCCTGCTGCCAGTTGACTGATCCGGTGTGGATGAAGCGAATATCTTCAGCCATCCAACGTGCTTCAGGCATGCCATTTGGATGTGCGCTCATTACTGCCGGATCACCTTTCACTTGCAGTTGCAAAGGACCCGAAGTGGCCGTTCGGTATGCACGCTGTTCAGGGTCAAAATAGCTAACACGGGTGGCAGGGATGTCAAATGTTCCTGTGGTCCTTGCAATGATCACGTAGTCAAAAATCATGCTGCCACGTATACCCGAGCGTGTGATGTGGATATCGTCCGCTACCTGCGGGTCAAACACATCAAGTTGCTGCGGAAATGAAAAGTCAGGAAGCTCAGCCATGCGGATGTTCCCCTCACCTGATAAGGTTACCTGGAGCGTGGCAGCATCATTGACGTCAATGCTGCGGGAATCCAGGCTGGCCTCCAGCTCAAATTGTCCAACAAGGCCGGTAAAATCATCCGGTTGACCTTCTGCAGGCAAAGGCTGGACATTCAGGACGACCGGTTCAGCCCGCACTTGATGCGAAATTGTGCGATGCCGGTCGAATGGTGATCCGCCAAAGAAATCGTCGAATATGCTCCCGGGTCTTCGCCGATCATCAGCAGGCAAACGTACCAGGGTTTCGACATCCATGGCATCAATGGTAATATTGCCACTTCGTTGGGGGAATACAGCCATCCTTCTGATTTCTGCCACCTGGTAAAAGTGCCCGTTAACCTGTTCCTGGGTAATTACAGGCTGACCTGAAGGTGTGATATTTTCTGTCCACAATCCCTGAAAGCCCGGCAGTCGCTCAATATTATAGCGTTGCACAGACAACCTGGTATAGAGCTTATAGCTGACGATGACCTGCTCACCCCGGAATGGGGTGGTATTACTTATTTCTGTCCTGATAAAGATGTCGTCGGGTCCAGGCCGGGTACGTGACGTGTCCGGCTCACGGGATTCATGCGGCTGGGTAGGGGTAGCAGAGGCATCGCTTACTTCCACACGACCGGTATCACTGGTGTATTTCTGTCCATCAATCACGGCCGTCGCAGGTGGAATGACAAAAGTACCTTGCTCCGTGGCTTCAAGCACAAATGTAAAGGAGTAAGATATTGTAGTGGTCATCTGGTTGTTGATGATCTGTGTAGATGTGCTGGACGACGTGCTCGGTCCGGATATCATCCTGAAGCTCTCAAAAGAAGGTGCTGAAAAATCATCAGGGCGGGCATTGAGGGTCCAGGTAACCCGGAAACGCTCGCCTTCCGCCACACTTTGCGGGACGGAAACCTGGAATGAAATGTCACCGGCCAAGACGGGTGCATGGCCTAATAGCATCCAGCACATCATATATACCAATGGTCTTATCATGGCATGATCATTTTCACTCACCACTCTTTTTCTATTCTGAGGGTATCCGGTATGGTATCGAACCGGTTCACTTGCTGCTGTATTCGCTCTTCCTCTCTCCTGAGCGCATCGAGCAGGCGTTCGGCATCCTCTTTTGTTAACTCATCCAGTCGTCCGGGACTATCATCTTCCACCACATCCATGGGGCCAGGCTCTGGTTTGGCAGGCTCCTCTTCTTCGCCCGGGTCTTCATCTGTTTCAGGGTCATCACCTTTATCAGGCTGCGGCTGTCCAATTCCTTCCTGGTCTTCTTCCGCATCGTCATTTTGTGGCTCTTCACCCGCCTGTGGCTGACCCTGTGGTGGCATCTCCTGCAACAGACGCCGGGCATAAGCAAGGTTATAGCGGGTATCTTCCTGGTCAGGGGAGATGCGCAAGGCATCCTTGTAAGCTTCCATGCTTTCAGGTATGCGCTGCTGCCCCAGGAAGCTGTTGCCAAGGTTATGCAGGGCATCCGACAACCTTTTCTCGTCATCAAAATCACGGCTCAATGATTCAAAGACCCGCTGCGCCTCATCCAGGTATCCTTGCCGGTAAAGGGCATTGCCCAGGTTGAATAAGGCATCGGCATTGTCCCGGTCGATCTCCAGGGCAGCCCGGTATTTCGCCTCGGCTTCAACATATTGCTCCGCTTCAAATAGGCGGTTACCCTCCCTGAGCAAGTTGCGTGCATCACTGGCATGCAAATGCGTGAGACAAAAAACCCCTAATAAGAAGATGATCAATCGTTGAATCATATTAATAGGTGTTCAATTCATGTCAAAATGTCAAAAAGTCGAAATGTCTAAAAGTCATCACTTTATCAAGTTTTAAACAATCTCAGGCGCTTCAGGTACCTGTTTTTCCTGTCCATGATCACCACATCCAGGATCAGCAAAATAAGTGCCAGGGCGAGCACATAATGAAAACGGCTTTCATAATCCGCAAACACACTGGTATCATAAGCTTCTTTCTCCATTTCACGGATCTCCTCCATGATTTGGTTTAGACCCAGATCAGGACCGCTGCCATGGCGAAACACGCCACCTGTTACCCGGGCGATTTCCCGCATCGTATCTTCATCATACCGCGTGATGATTACCCGTCCGTCCCCGTCTCGCATGTGGCCTGTCATCCTGTCGTTTTCATACACCGGAATGGGGGCACCTTCACGGCTTCCCACCCCCACGGTATGTATGACGATTCCCCTTTCAGCAGCCATCCTGGCATATTCCACGGGGTCATCCTCGTGACTTTCCCCGTCGCTGATCAGGATAATCGCCATACTGGTACGATCGTCATCAACAAAAGCCACTGAGGTTCTCGCC
>PWNO01000104.1 GCA_003557765.1 Bacteroidales bacterium | reverse complement strand
TCTGGATGCTTGCACCCAATACATTGGTAATATCAATTCTTATATGCATTCTCTGCGGAACCGTTAGCGGTATAATGGTCCGGTCTGCAAAAGGGTTCGGGTAGTTATCGCCCAGTCTCAGCACTCCCTCGTCCTGTAAAAATTCAACTGAAAGAGTTCCCACTTCAAATATTTCAGCCAGCATGGCCTGGTAACTGACTTCTTCGGACGTCATGTTGGTTACAGCAAACAGTGCCCGGCCGTATTCGTCGGTTGTTCCCTGGATGGTTTCGACCTGGGATGTTCCCGATTCCGGATCAAGAACGATCTCTTCCCCCTGCAGCGGGCGGCCATCAATATCCCGGAGAAGAACCGTAATTTCATTCTCCTGAATACCGTTGGCAAGTACACGGAGCTGGGCTGACGTTACTTCAGACTCATCAAGGCCAATCTGTACGGTTGAGGTTTCAACTGCATTTGAACTCTCACTAACCCTGGTAAATGCCTGCGAACGTACCCGGTAATAATACGTTGTACCGGGATACAAACCGGTTATTTCATAGCGGGTTTGGTCTCCCGTGTTTACATTTTCATAACCCGGAACCATGTCTGTAAAATTTTCATCTTCGGCTACATCCAGCAGATACTCCTGCGCACCCGGAGCCGGCTGCCATTGTGCAGTAAAACGGGTGGCAATCACATTCTCTGCCGGAGAAGCAGACGGAACCTCCGGAAATGTAATTACTTCTGTTTCTCCTGAATAACTGCTGAATAAACCATTTGCTTCTGCCCTGACACGATAGTAATAAATCGTTCCGGGATCTAATCCCGTCACCTCATAATCTGTAACCAGACCGACGTTAAATGAATCATATCCCTGAACAATCGAATCAAAATCACTGTCTTCCGAAACATCAATCAGGTAGCCGGATACACCATTTACCATCTCCCAGTTTGCTGTAAATTGTTCTGTTAATACACCGGTAGCTGCAAGAATAACAGGGGTAACCGGCAAAAAACGCACTGTCTGAGTTGCTGACAAATCCACATTCCCTGTATTTCTCAAAGCCCTTGCAGAGTATGTAATGATTTCCGGTGTGGAGTTTCTTACATCAAACTGAGCACGTCCATTGCCATCCGTTGTTCCTTGTGAAGGCTGAATTTGTGAGCTGCCCCCATCAGCCGATAATCTTACTCCCATGCCGGGCATTCTGTCACCATCTCCATCCCGGAGGATTACGTTTATTCTGCTGGTCTGTTGCCCATCGGCCTCTATTTCATTCGTGTTAGCCGAAATAGTTGACTCATCAGGGTCAACAGTCGATATTTTGTATTGATAGATATGATTGTTATTGGTTGCAGTTATATAAAACATATCAAAGTCGGGCCTGAAGGTCACAGCCCTGGGTTCCGGTGTTTCATTCCGCACACTATAGGAGCCAATAAAAGATGCTGTTCTCAAATCGTAGGGGGTTGATACCGAATACTCAAGTACTTCCTGCCTGCCTGTATCATTGATAAACATTCTCTCACCAACCGGGTTCAGTTGAATCCCTCTTGCCTCCACCTGTTCACCAGATATGTCATATACATAATCAAGCTCGGCTGAATTAATATTCCAAGGGGCTGAAAGGGTATATTGAAATACCGCCTCAAAAGCTCTGTCATCAATATACATCACGGTTCCGTCCGGCTTGAAATCCAGGTCATGCCCTCTGAAGATGGAACTACTCATATTCCTGTACCCTGAAGGCACAGCCGATGAAATATCCCAGGGGGTAGAAAGTGTGTATTCCCAAATCTCTGTTCTGTTGATAATCCACATCCTTGCCCCATCATTTTTTCGAATAAAAAAACCATGAGGTACGGCCATACTCTCTGCCTCTGAACCCATTTCAGAAGAGATATCCAGTTCACGCACGTAACTTGCTGTTTCGATATCCCAATTGGTCGACAAATGGTATTCCACAACATTTAACGAATTGCGGCCCAGAATATAGAAGCGTGAGCCATCGGTATTAAAATCCGAGGACCGTGAGCTTGTAGTTGCTACCGGCAGGCTTTTCGTTGTATACCAAGACTGAAGTATCTGTACTTCACCTTCTGCTGCCTGAGAAGTTATTTGAGGGATATCATCACTGATAAACCCCTGCTGAATTAATTGTTCTCTAAGCTGATTAAACTCCTCTTGCTCGGCCGGGGTAAGATCCTGAGCATTCGGCAAAACAGGAAACATCAGCAGAGAAATGATCGCAAGAACGTATGGTATGAAGCGGTTTACTTTAATCGTATTCAAAATCAAATCTATACTACAATTTTTTTAACTTCCTTCTATACAGCGAGATTCGCTTTCAATTCATACAGAAAAATGATATTGCGTTCAACAGACATGTTTATACACATGACCAAGCATAATGATTTCAAAAGTTTAGATTAGTAAAAATGACTATTATTTTTTATTGAAATCAAACTGAAAACAGGTTGAAATGAATGAATCCGAAAAATATAATTACTTTTCAGCTATGATTCACTTTAATTTACTTAAAACTTCATTTGGACTCCATCCGAGTTCTTTCTTTGCTTTTTCGCAACTGAAGGTTAAACTTTTTGTAATTTTTCTGTAGGCTGCCAGGTCGAGCGGGAATCTGAATCTGTTTTGAACGGTGTTAACCGCTGAACCGAAACCGGCAATAATAAAAGCCGCTGATTTGGGAATGCTCCGTATTTTTTTGTTATAGAGGCCGGCAATGGCGTTTTCCAGTTCGCGAAAGGTTGAACTGTTCCCGTCGCTCAGATTGTAGATGCCCGATGTTCCGGACAGGCCTGAAATCAGGCTGGCAATATCATCAGCCCAAACGATACTTTTTTTTGCCTCTCCCCTGCCTATCCGGAAATACTTCCCGTTTTGAATCGCCTCCATCATCCTTCCAAGGTTACCGGGCGGATTGGACCCTGCAATGAGAGCCGGACGCAAAATAACAGCCGGAGCGCCTGTTTCTTCCGACCACTTCAATACTTCTTTCTCTGCCTGAATTTTGCTCAGCCCGTATGGGTCTGCTGCACGGAGCGGATGGGATTCATCAATCTCTTCCCCCTCTTCAGCCCCGTACACAGCAACTGAACTGATGTACACAAACTGTTTTGGCGGCTGATGCCGGATGCTGTTCAGCAAATTCCGGGTTCCGGAACCATTTACTTTATGAAACAGCTCATCCGGTTCCTCTTTTCCGAAGATATGCGCCCTGCCCGCGGTATGAACCACCAGATCCCACTTATTTCTCTTTTCAGCGGGAATCTCCTGTTCCGCAAGATCGCATTGAATAAAAGAGAACATTCGCTGTTCTGCCCCCGGTTCACTTCGCTGCAGCAGCGTGATTTCGTATTGATCTTTTAAGGTTTCAGCAATCTTGCTTCCCAAAAAACCGCTGCCTCCGGTGAGTAAAAGTCTGTTCATTCCTGGAGCTGCTCAATGTGATGAATCATTTTTTCAGCAAGTAATTTTTTATCAAACTGATTTTTTGCCACCTGAAAAGCATTTGCTCCCATGTTTTTCTGTAACTCCGGGTTTTCTTTTAAAGAAATCAATGTGTCTGTCAGTTCCCCTGGATTTTCCGGACTGACTGTAAAACCACAATGATCTTTTTCGAGCAGTTCTTTGATCCATCCGTTTGTAGTCTGTATAACCGGAACCCCTGCCGCAAGCGATTCAAAAAGTTTATTGGGGGATGATGTGTCCAGCAGCGGTTTATTCGCCATTGGAATGAGTGACGCCAAAGAGTTTCTAACAAGCGGCACCAGATTTTCTTTCGGCATCAAACCCAGTATTAAAAAATAGTCTTCAAGCTCCAACTTTTCGGCTTCTTTCTCCAGAAGCTCCCGCTCTTGTCCGTCCCCAACCAGTACAATTTTTATTCCGTTGTATCCTCTTTTTTTCATTAAAACGGATACTTCAAACAATAAGCGCGAGTTATTCACCGGCCCGATGTTCCCGGTGTAAATGGCATACCCCTGTTTCGTCAGGGAGCCGGGCAGCTGGCCAGACTTCCCGTTCCCGAAAAGTTTAATGTTTGCAGAGTTCGGAACGGATATGATATTGTAAGGCCTGTATCTTTTTGTAATGTTATCTCTGCTTCCGGGCGAAAGGGTTACAATCAGATCAGAACTTTCATAACAAAGTTTCTCGAATGCATACATGGCTTTTTGAGTCAGTTTGTTCGGTAGAAATCCCATTGAAATTGCAGTATCCGGCCACAAATCTCTAACCTCGAATACAAGTTTTTTCCGCTTGATCATTTTTCCAATAAGTCCTGGTATCCCGACGGTTATGGGCCCTGAAGAAGCGATGATCGCATCACAGGGAGTTTTCAGGGCAAACCAGGATGCCATCACCGAGTACTGAATAAAGGTCCATATTCTTTTCAGCGGATGCTGTTTGTTATCAATATGAATATTCAAAATAATCAGATTGATTCCGTCTATTTCGCGATATTCGACAAATTTTTCCGCCTTTAAGTCAGATTTTGAATAGATACTTGTCACTACTGTTACTTCATGCCCTTTTTTCACCCATTCCCTGGCATACTCATAAACTCTTGTTCCCCAGGACCCTTTCGGAGTACTGAAATACTGATAGAAGTACAGAATTTTCATCGGATGAATTGAATATATAATTTTAGTGCAAACTTAGTTTAAAACATATCCCGAAGTATAAATAATGAATGGGAAAATGTGATAAACAAATATTTTCCCGATTTTTAAGATTTGTTTGACTGAAACAGTAACTCTTTATCTACAAAGGCAGTTTGGTTCATAAATCCTCCTTTTTTTTCTATTTCCAGGAGAATTTTTACTATTCGTTGCGCAGTTTTTCCATCCCACAACTCCGGAATTTTTCCTTTTTTCCAATGTCCGGCCATTAGGTATTCAATGGCAGGCTTAACCGCGTCGGGGTCAGTGCCAATGAGTTCATTGGTGCCGGTTGTGATCGTTTCCGGGCGTTCTGTATTATCGCGCAGAGTGAGGCAGGGAACCCCCAGCACGGTCGTCTCTTCGGTAATTCCCCCAGAATCGGTGATCACGGCTCTTGCATGTTTTACAAGATAGATAAACTCAAGGTATCCGAGCGGTTCCACCAGATGCAAAGAATCGTGCTGAACATCAAGGTCATTCAGTATCTTCCGGGTTCGCGGATGCACCGGAAATACAATTTTCTCATTTCCGGCCGCTTCGGCCACATTATCGATCAGTCGCTTCAGTTTGATCTGTTCATCCACATTGGCCGGCCGGTGCAGGGTCATCACGAAATAGCTGCTTTCTTCCAGTCCGAAATGGTCCCACAGCCCGGGTTTCGTAAGGTTGTCCAAATTGGCAAGCAGCGTATCAATCATGGTGTTTCCCACAAGAAAGATCTTCTCTTCGGCCGCACCTTCATTCAGAAGATTTTCATTGGCAATCTCTGTGGTTATAAAATAGAAATCGGTAATTCGGTCGGTTACTACCCGGTTGATCTCTTCGGGCATGGTCCAATCGCCCGAGCGGATACCGGCTTCGACATGAGCCACTTTAACCCCCATTTTTTTGGCAGTTACTGAACAGGCCAGCGTAGAAGTAACATCTCCTACCACAATACAGAGGTCCGGTGCGGATCCGGTGAGCACTTTTTCATACTCGGTCATCACTTTGGAGGTCTGTTCTGCCTGGCTGCCCCCACCTGCACCCAGGTTTACATCAGGTGCAGGAATTCCGAGTTCGTCAAAAAAGGTCTGGCTCATATTTTTGTCGTAATGCTGCCCGGTGTGGATAAGGCGGAATTGAATATCGGCACCCCTGTTCTGTTGGTTTCTGATCTCTCTGATGATCGGTGCAATCTTCATAAAATTAGGGCGTGCTCCTGCGATGATGTCTAATTTCATAGAATATACAATCAGCTATTTTTCTTCAGTGATTAGTGTTTTATTCAGGTTTGAAAGGCTTAGCCTCCGGTTATTGAGTGATGAATATGAATACAGGAAAATTTTCACTCATAATAAGTTTTAAAATACCATATTTTTAGCTCTTTAAAAGCAGCGTTATTAGATTACATTTGAAATGAAAAAATAAAACACAGTAAATGCGGGACCTTTTTTGAATTGAAAATTATTCAAGCACAAATGCTCTTATGAAAGTACTATTTATCCTCGACCATGCCCCGGACTACAGGGAGAGTTTTTTCCGCGGTTTAAGTGAACATTGTGACTTAACGGTTTTTTCCCACCCTTGTGAACCGGATGGATTATCGGCACCCGACCAAAGAGAGGAATATGAATATATTGAAGTTCCGCTTCGCCGAAAAGGGCCATTCTTTTTTCTTTCAAATGACACCTTACCTGCCGCTTCTGAATATGATGTTCTTTGTGTGGATTTCAATCCAAGACATTTATGGAGAATCGGCCTGTTTCTTCGAAATAAATCTCTGTGGAATAAATGGGTCTGGTGGGGACATATTTATGGAAGATCCAATAACTTCATTTTAGAACAGATTCGTTTATTTGTTTTAAGAAGATCTGTATCCGTTTTAGCTTATTCAGATTCAATTGCCGACCACCTGAAAAGTAAACTGACAGGTACACCTGTAATCAGTATAAATAATACCCAGGTAAAAAAATCCGATTTTGTAAACCTTCCATGGCCTCCTGCCGATTCATTAAAATTTATTTTTGTAGGCAGGCCGCAGGACCGCAAACGACTCGACCGGATCGTAAAACTGGCTGAATGGCATCCTTCAACTTTCTGGCGGCTGATCGGTCCTGATATGGAAGAATTCATGAAGAATAACTTCGGACCCCTTCCGGATAATATTGAATGCTTCGGGAAAACAACGGGCGATGCACTTATATCTCATTTTGAGTGGTGTCATGCTATTGTCAACCCCGGGCATATGGGGCTGCTTGTATCCAATGCAGCCAAACATGGCCGCCCGGTTCTTGTACAGGAAAATGAGA
>PWNO01000150.1 GCA_003557765.1 Bacteroidales bacterium | reverse complement strand
TGCGTGTTTTTTAATTTGTGGCCTTTGCGTGGAACATAATGTTCGCTTGTTTCTCGCAGAAGCTCGCAGAGGATTTCGCAGAGGTTCGCTGATGCATCCCAAGTGCTTCTTTCTGCTTACTAATTACTGCTTACTGCTTACTGACTTACTTCCCCAAGTGCTTCTTTCTGCTTACTAATTACTGCTTACTTCTTACTGACTTACTTCCCCAAGTGCTTCTTTCTGCTTACTGCTTACTTCTTACTGACTTACTTCACCTGGTGCACACTTTCAAACACAACTGCCCGCATACGAACACTTTTATACCAAACACCCGAAGGCATTTTTTCGTAATTTTGTGAAAAACAACTGCATATGCCCTGTGGCACTGTTTTCGTGATGCATAGGTTGGGAAGCATCCCATAAGCAAGCATCGACAAACAAAACCACTTTGTATGTTTTTGAATTACATCAAAACCGCCTGGCGCATTCTCAAGAAAAACCTTTCCCACACCATCATCAACATCATCGGACTGGGGGTAGGGTTTTCCGTGGCCACCTTGCTGCTCATTTTCGTATATCACCAGCTGAGTTACGACCGTTTCCATGAGCACAGCCACAGGATTTACCGCATAACCATAGAAGGTCAGATTGGCGACGGCCAGCATATTAACGGCCCTTATACCGACGGCGAAGTCGCAGACATTTTAAAAGAACAGCTGCCGGAAGGAGAATACGTGAGCCGGCTGTTCACACAAGGCGCTCAGGAAGTGTTCATCGACCATAAGCGGTTTTCGGCCGAGCAGGTCGTTTGGGTTGACCCCGGGTTTTTTCGGATGTTCAGCTTCCCGCTCGCCAAGGGAGACCCTGAGCACGTGCTGGACGGTCCTGATAAGGTTGTAATCAGCGAAGATGCAGCCATGCGATTCTTCGGAAGCACGGATGTGGTCAATGAGACCATCACCATTGCAAACTATACGTACCGTATCACCGGCATCATGGAGAACTTTCCGAAAAACTCCCATGTGCAGTTCACCGTTATCGCTTCAATTGCCACCCGAACCAGGCCGGATGACAACATCATTGCAAGGCAGGGCATTTCATTCCCAACCTACATTTTGCTCAGGGAAGATGCAGACAAGGAAAGCTTTTTTAACAACGCCGCGCGGCTGGCAGACCTGCATATTGAAGAGCGGTATGGTCCCATGGGACTGCGCATGAGCCACGACTTACAAAACCTGGAAGACATCTTCCTGCACTCCCGTTTTTCAATGGGTGCGGAAGAAACCGGAGACATCCGCAACGTATATATTTTCTCTTTCCTCACCCTGTTTATCCTGCTGATCGCCATCTTCAACTTTGTGAACCTGATGACCGCCCAGGCGGAAAAACGCACACGGGAGATCGGCCTCCGGAAGGTGATCGGTGCAGGCAAGGGAGACCTGATCAGACAGTTTATGGGTGAGTCCGTACTGATTGCCTTACTCGCCTTTGTGTTGGCCCTTGCACTGAATGAGTTCCTTATTGCTCCCTTTTCTAATATGCTGGATGAGGACTTCAGCCTGGTGTACTGGCAACAGCCCGTCATTCTGCTTGCCATCCTGGCTTTTGTCGGAATCATCGGGATCATCTCCGGCATCTATCCTGCCCTCTACCTTTCAAGGCACCAGCCCATCACCGTCCTTAAAGGCGACCAGCATGGCACCGGCAAACCAAATGCCTTCCGTAAGGTGCTGGTCAGCATACAGTTTGCCATTTCGATTTTTTTGATCGCCACGTTACTGCTACTGCACAAGCAGGTCTCCGACATGAAACACATAGATCCCGGCTTTGCACGCGAGCAGGTGATATCCATAACCAGCCTCACTTCCCAGATACGCGGAAGCTATGAAAGCATCAGGGCTGAATTGCTGCAGCATCCACGGATACTTCAGGTAACTGCTTCCCAAAGCATCCCTGGCCGCCAGCGATCCGTGCAAACTGCGCACAGACGAGAGGACGCCCCGGATCAAACCATCATGATCCACGAAAACCGCATCCGGCATCACTACATCGAAACCTATGGGATGCAACTGGTGGCAGGTCGCGATTTTGATCCGCAGATGCGTACAGACAGCGCTTCCGTGATAGTCAATGAGCGCGCAGTGAAAGAGCTTGGCCTGGAAGATCCTATTGGTGCCGACATCGTGGTTTGGCAACACCCCTGCCGCATCATCGGGGTCGTATCCGACTTTCATTTTCAATCCCTGCATCACAAGCTGGAACCACTGGCCTTTACCATGTATTCCCCCTGGTTCAGCTACATAAGCATCAGGATGGAACCCGGAAGCACCAGGGAAGTGATGGACTATGCACAAAAAACATTCGAGTCGGCCGATCCCAATTACGTGTTTGACTACGTATTTATCGACAGCCTGTTTGAACAGATGTACCGGCGCGAAGAACGCATCAGCAACATGGTTACCACCGCAGCAATCCTCGCCATCATCATTTCCTTCATGGGACTTTTTGCCCTCACGTCCTTCACGGTATCACAAAAAGTAAAAGAGATCGGCATACGCAAAACCTTTGGGGCCTCAACCTTCAGCATAGTGGCAAGCCTGACGAAAGAGCTGGCACGCTGGCTGATCGCCGGCGCCATCGTGGCACTGCCCCTGGCCTACTGGGTCGTTGATAACTGGCAACAAAACTTCACTTACCAGATCAACCTGCTGGAACACTGGTGGCTTTTTACAGCCGCCGTGGTGATTGCAGCCGTGATCGGAGGCCTCGCCATGCTGTATCAGTCGCTCAGCGCAGCAAAGGCAAACCCAATGGATAGCCTGAGAACGGAGTAAAAGGGTTTGAAGGGATTATTTGTGTGCATTTGTGAAAACCATTTGCGTGCATTTGTGGATACCTTTTATGCGCATTTGTGGAAAAAGGTGTTTATTTGCAACTTCGCAAAATGCGCACCATGACAATGGAAACCTTCGCCGACAGGGTCATCGCCTTCAACAAAAATCTCCACCTCGAAGCCAGGCTGCCGGAAGGCATCCGGGTCATGAACCCATTTGCCGAAAACCCTGCAGCCCTCTCCACATCATCTGCATTTTACCGGAAGTTTTATAACGATAACCGAAAACGCCACCTCATCCTGGGCATCAACCCCGGTCGGTTCGGAGCCGGGGTAACGGGTGTTCCCTTCACGGACACCAAAAGGCTTACTGAAAAATGCGGCTTGTCCTTTGACGGAATGCACACCCATGAACCTTCATCCGTCTTCGTGTATGAGATGATCGACGCTTACGGTGGTGTCAAAGCCTTTTATAAGGACTTCTACATCAACTCACCAAGCCCGCTGGGTTTTGTCATCACCGGCAAGAAAGGCAAAGAGGTCAATTACAACTATTACGACAGCAAAGCGCTGCAGGAGGCCGTGGAGCTTTTCATGGTGAAGTCAGTCCGGGCACACATTGCCAAGGGCATCCATACCGATGTGGCCTTTGTAATGGGCAGCGGAAAAAACTACAAATACCTTACACATCTCAACAATAAAGAACACTTTTTTGACAGACTGATCCCCCTCGAACACCCCCGCTACATCATGCAGTACCGATCAAAGCAAAAGGATCACTACATTGATAAATACATGCAAGCCTTCCGGCAACGTGGCTTCTCCTCTTCCTCATAAGGCACCTGCATAACCGCTTATCGAACAAATTCGACCGCTAAGCATATTTTCGGGATAATTGTTTTTCCTTAAGCTGAACATTTATTATTTTTGTAGAAAAATATAACAATGTCAGAAGATCATCACAACAAGGTAAATGACAACCTTGGCCAATACGGCAAGCCCTTAAGTTTTGAGGATGTATGGCGGATGTTCCAGGAGACGGATAAGCAGTTCAGAGAGACAGACAAACAATTCAAGGAAACGGATAAAAAAATCAAACAGGCTTTTGATCTTTTTACCAGCCAATGGGGACGATTGGTAGAGTCCCTGGTTGAAGGTGACCTGCTGCACATCCTGCGTGAAAGGAACATTCTCGTTGAAAACACGCACCAGCGCGTGAAAGGAAGCCACCAGGGCAAAAACTACGAATTTGACATCATCGCTGTAAACGGCCGGCATGTGGTTGTGGTCGAAGTGAAGACCAGTCTGCACCCTGATGATGTCAGACACTTCCTGGAGAAACTGAAAAACGTTCGCTTATGGTTGAAAGAGTACGCCGATAAAGAGATTTTCGGCGCCGTAGCTTATCTGCAGGCTGATGCTGGGAGTGCCAGGATGGCTCAAAACCAAGGCCTGCTGGCAATCCGTGCCACGGGTAAAAGCGCCTGGATCATTAATCCACAGGGGTTTGTCCCAAAATCATTTTAATCCGCTAGTGTCGTGTCAATGCTACTGTGTCGCATAAGTCGCAGAGATTTTTTCTCAGCTCAAAAAAGATCAAGACTTGGGCCGGCTAAAGTAACGTTGACATGACACTATTGGCCCGAAAGGGCCGCAGAGGATTTTGCCATACAGTACATCATCATGCTGTTACCAGGACTCCCGGACGATCTGAGCTTCTTCCACACCAAGACTGCGAAGGTCGCTTTCCACACTTTCCATCATGGCCGGTGGCCCACACAGGTAATAATATTTCCTGCTGCCGTTGACGTGCGCCTTCAGGAAACGCTCATCAATTCGTCCGCACGCAAGTCCTTCCACGTGCTCTGCAGATAGCACGTTGACCAGGGCGTCTCCAAGCATGTCGCCGAGTTCTTCCTGCAGCAGGATGTCCCGATGGGTCTTGTTGGCAAAGATCAACCGGTTATCCGCGATGAGGTCGTGCCTCCTGAGATCGCGCAGAATGGACACAAAAGGGGTGACCCCTGAGCCTCCGGCAATGAACACGCCCTCACCCTTATATGCAATGTTTCCAAAAACATCTCCTACGATCAATTCGTCTCCTGGCTGCATTTCAGAGAGCCTTTTGGTCATGCCATCATGTTCGGGATACATTTTGATGATGAACTCCAGGTAAGGGTCATCTGGAGTGGAAGTAATGCTGAAGGGCTGCTTGAGCATACGGTAACCATCCGCATTGATGGCCAACTCCGTGGCCTGCCCCGGCCGGAAAGAAAAACCGGCTGGCTTGTCTGTAGTTACTTTTATGGTATCGTGTGTGACTGGTACAATATCGTGTATTGCTACAATATGTGTTGTCATTCGCTGCTCATTATTGTTCATCTTCCTCTTCTCTTTTCTTTTGCCTTCGCCAAATGACATACAATGCAATGATCGCCAATGGGATAATGATGTAAAATACAATGTTTTCCCAGGATTCAAAAAAGTGTACCGGGTCACTGCCCCGGTCAGGCAAATGGGTGGGTGCCTGTGCAAAGGCAGCTATTGCAATAATAACACTGAAAAGCGTGGTGAGTATGCTACGCATGGCTATGTTTTTTTTAATGAAACAGCAGGGAAAACAAATGGTTCAATGCTTGCCGCTGCAGTCGGTTGTTATGTGCGGTTTTGCTACTGGTTAACCGATGCTTGTAAGTCATCATCCAAGATGAATAAATAACACAGGTTAAGCCGGGTTCGTCTACCTAAATCCAGGCATTATGCGCCTGCATCGTTCATGATGCAGGCCGGGTCTTCTTTCTGAGGATGTGGTTTCTGAGGAGCAGGATGCCTTTCAGGATCAGAAACTGCATCGTCAGGAAAAAGATGATTGCGGCGCTGGTGGGGATGTCCAGCACATAGGCCATCAGGATGCCTGCCAGGGAGCCAATGATTCCCCACAGGGCAGCCATCGGCATCACCAGGGAAAAGCTGCGCGTGAAAAGCATGGCCGTGATCTGTGGAATGGTGAACATGCTTAACACCAGGATGATGCCCACCGTTCGGATGCTCAATACGATGGCCAGTGCCATCACCACAGACATCATATAGCGGTATCGTGCTACGGGAATGCCCTTTGTCCGCGCAAATTCCGGGTCAAATGCAGTATATAGGATGGGGCGGTAAAAGATGACAAAGAGAACGACCAGCAGGATGGCAAAGACCAGCAACACCCGGATATCTGCCACCCCAACGGAAAGAATGTTGCCAAAAAGAAAACTCATCAGGTTAGGCGTATAACCCGGGGTCATAAACACAAAGATGATACCCAGAGCCATCCCTAACGACCACAGGATGGCAATGGCGCTGTCTTCACGCACTTTGCCCTTGTCGCTGATCCACTCTATGCCCAGCGCGGTGAGGATGCCAAAGATGGCAGCACCGGCAAAGGGGTTCAGCCCCATGTAGTAAGCCAGTCCAATCCCTCCAAAGGAGGCATGGGTAATCCCGCCTCCGATAAACACGATCTTCCGGGATACGATATAGGTGCCGACCATGGCTGCGATCACAGCAGTAAGGGTCGCAGCAACCAGGGCGTGCTGAAAAAACTGGTACTGGAATATCGAAAAAAAATCACTCATGGTCATGAGACTTTAACACGCGGTGTGGTACCGGACCATGGGCAATCACATCCACCGGACAGTTATAAACTTTCAGTACCTCTTCAGAAAGCTGGTTGGAGGGATGATAATGCAGTGTTTCGTTTACACAGGCAATGGACTTGATGATAGGTGAAATGGTACCAATGTCGTGCGACACCAGGAGGATGGCCATGCTTTTGTTCAGCTTTTGGAGCCACAGGTAGAGCTCCTGTTCAAATTGCTTGTCAACATGTGTATTGGGCTCATCCAGGATCAGGAGCTGGGGGTCGTCAATCAGGGCCCGGCACAGCAAGGCCTTTTGCAGTTGCCCGCCACTCAGTTCCCCAATGGGCCTGCCTGCATATCTGGTAAGGCCAGCATCGTCAAGCATGCGCTCCAGCCTTTGCTTTTGGGATGCGGAAAGAAAAGGCACCCAGGCCTTCCGGGTTTTCATGCCGGAACTGACCAGCTCCTTTACGGTAATGGGAAATGAACGGT
>PWNO01000263.1 GCA_003557765.1 Bacteroidales bacterium | reverse complement strand
TTTCCTTCGTGTTCCTTTGTGTCCTTTGTGTTAATAATCTTTAAATATGTGTCCTCATAGTGCCCGCAGGGTATTGTGTTAAAATTCTTTAAATGAGCACAACAAACAGTTATCAACCCATACCACAAGATGTAGAAAAAGTTGGCAAGGCTGTCCTTGATGCCGCATTCAAAGTCCACTCCGCATTAGGCCCTGGCCTGCTGGAATCCGTTTACGAGAGGGCATTAATATACGAAATCAGTAATCAAGGAAAAACAGCGAAAAACCAGGTTAGAATCCCCTTCACATATGACGGAAAGCAACTCGACACAGATCTCATTTGCGATTTATTAGTAGAAGATTGTGTCATTGTCGAATTAAAAGCTGTAGAAAAAATGAATCCACTATACGAAGCACAGCTACTCACCTACTTAAAACTTACAGGTATTCGATTAGGATATCTCATCAATTTCAATGTTTCTCAACTAAAAAATGGGATCAAACGCATGGTTTGTTAAAAAATTGATTTACCACGAAGGGCACGAAGGAACACAAAGAAATGGTTTTACATTAAAAAGAAAAATATTTCCTTTGGGCCTAATGACTAAATAAAGGAAAAAACAAAAAGATAGAAATGCCCTGCATTCAAAATGATAAACACATAGATTAGTTGCAAAATTAAATACCTTTTAATTTTCCTTTGTGAACCTCATCGTGCCCGTAGGGTATAGTGTCCTCATCGTGCCCGCAGGGTATCGGACAATTTCTGATTAATATTCTTGTCTTTATTTTTGAATCTTTCCTTCGTGTTTCTTAGTGTCCTTTGTGTTAAAATTCTTTAAATGTGTGTCCTCATCGTGCCCGCAGGGTATTGTGTTAAAATAATGTTTGGTTAACAATTATTTATCTTTTTGTTTTTCCTTTGTGAACCTTTGTGTCCTTTGTGTTTAAATTATTTTTAAGGAAGTCATTACCTATGAAAATTCTACTATTGGGAAATACCGGCCAAGTAGGATGGGAGCTTCACCGCTGCCTCCTGCCATTAGGCGACATTACTGCTTTGGACTATCCCACCATCGATATGTCTGACCCAGGCAACATTCGACAAGTTGTCCATCAAGCCAAACCCAACCTGATCATCAACGCCACCGCTTATACCGACGTCGATCAAGCCGAAAGTGAACCTGAATTGGCCCTGGCCATCAACGGAACTGGCCCCGGCATCCTGGCGCAGGAAGCCAAACAGCTCGGCGCTGCACTGATCCACTACTCGACTGATTACGTCTTCGACGGCACAAAGGGCGAACCCTATACCGAAGAAGACACCCCCAACCCACTCAACGTCTATGGCGCCACCAAGCTGGCTGGGGAGCGTGCCATCCAGGATGTGGGCGGAACCTACCTGATCTTCCGCACTGCCTGGGTCTACTCGCTGCGTAGGCCTTGCTTTGTCACCAAAGTCCATGGTTGGGCACGCCAGTATGAAAGCTTGCACATTGTCGATGATCAGGTCAGCAATCCCACTTGGGCACGATCACTGGCTGAAGTAACTGCCCATGTGATTGCCCAAGGTCGGAGTACACCAGTGGATTACCTACAGGAAAAAACAGGCTTGTACCACCTGGCTTCTGACGGTTCATGCAGTCGTTATGAATGGGCCAGAGAGATCATAAGACTTGACCCAAATAAAGAAGAGCAGATGGTTACAAAGATATCCCCAGCAAAAAGTCAAGATTTCCCTAATCCAGCTTACCGGCCGTTGTTCTCAGCTATCACCAGCACCAAATTTAATCACGTGTATCAATTAAGAATAAATGAATGGCAACATGAGCTTAAATTGTCTCTTCTAATATAACCGCTTTTTTCGGATGTTATAACTAGCATTTAATCATAAACTGTGAGTCATCAATCGTATTCTGATCCTTTATGAAGAGTTTTTTATTATCTTTTTCGTGAATCATAATATTTCCTAACTACTCAGGCAACCCTGCTAATGAAGAGGAGAGGAGTTTGTGTAGCGGCGAAACTGCCACACCCCCCCGATTCCCTTGCTGGCTGATGAGATATATTATTTCTAACATTGTGTGAATGATTATTGAAATAATGAATATTTTAATTACCAATTTTTTCTTAAAGAACTTTACTGGATCTGAGATTAATACTCTACAGTTATGTGATGAATTATTAGAACTTGGTCATTCAACAGATGTGGCCACATTCTTTTATGACAACCCAATGAAAGCCTTATTCGAGAAAAGGAATATTAAGGTAACCAACCTTCTAATTGAAAAGCCGGCTTTTAGTGATTATGATTTATTTTGGACACACCATATTCATACAGTAAACCACATCATATTCAATACGAATCCCCGACCAGCAAAAATGATTTACAGCTGTTTAGGCCCCTTTTCTCCTTTGGCAACACCACCTTTCTATCACGATCAGCTCAGTTACATTCTCTCAAACAGCAGGGGAAATACAGATGTGTTAACTTCTGAGGGAGTGAGTAAAAATAAAATTTTTTATTTTCCAAATTTTGCTCCTAAATCCTTTTTTTCTCAACAGAAGGTTAAATACTCAACAACCCCAGCAAAAATAGCAATAATATCGAATCATCCACCAAAAGAACTTCATGAGTTATCTTTAATTTTCTCGTCAATTGGGATTTCCACTGATTTCATTGGTTTTGGAGGGAAACAAATCTTTGTAGATCCTGCAATACTAATAAAATATGATTTAGTGATTTCTATAGGAAAGACAGCACAATATTGTTTCTCTACTAAAGTTCCATTTTATTGTTATGATCATTTTGGAGGTCCGGGTTATATCACCCAAGATAATCTAAATGAATCAGAAACTTATAATTTTTCAGGGAGGGCTATCAATCGGAACCTAAGTGGCAGAGAATTATTTGAAGATATCACCAGTAATTATCAACGCAATTTGGAAAATTTACGTTTCCTTTCTGATTATTGTTTTAATAATTTCTCGCTTGAAAAAAACATTCATCGATTGTTTGATCAAATATCTGAGCTCAATGATATAGATTTTGCGAAAATTCATGATAGAAACCCATTGATTAAAAGAACCCATAATGAAACCCTTAGATTACTTAATATTCAAAAAAACTTAGAGGATCAAATAAATCGACAACAAGTCAAACAGGTTAAAAAATCACCAACAATGTTGTTATCAACAGATCTCGAACAAGAAGTGCTTTTTTATGCAACGAGTAAAAGTTGGAGATTAACAAGACCGATCAGGAAATTCGCCAATTTAGTCAGAAAGTTAATTAATGATAAAGCTCCTCACTGATTACCTAATCATCCTTTTTGGTAAGAAATTTGATAAGTACTATTATTTAAAAGTTTACCCAGATATAAGAAAAGCTGATATAAATCCTCTATGGCATTATGTTTGCTTCGGATGGAGAGAAGGCAGAAATCCATCCCCCCACTTCGATACAACGAGCTATGTTGAAAAAAATCCAGAAGTGAAAAACCTTGGAATAAACCCTTTAGTACACGCCATTCGTAAATCAAAAAAACAACACAATAAATTACCAACATTTAAAGGGAAACCATTAGAAACCAATAGAATTCATTCCAAAACACAATACAAAACCAAGAATAACTTCTCTGGACAAGTAAAAAATGAAAATCATCTTTTTTTTCATGTCGGAGATTTAAAAACGGGTACATCATTTATTCAAAATTTCCTTGATGTCAACAGAAATTTACTTTTTTATGATCACAATACTTTATATCCCAACCTTTATTCCGAAATCCTCGAATCGGGCCGTTGTCATAACCACGGTGAATGGTATCAGGAGGGCATAAGTGATGAAAGCCTGATAATTGATAACATGAAACGAGTTATTGGTTATGCCAATAAAAAATCAATTAATAAAATTGTGTTAAGTTATGAGAATTGGTTGTTCGACCAAGATTTCGTTAATCTAATCAGAAAAATCACTCAAAAGAAAACAATCTTTCAACCTAAGATAATATGTTATCTAAGACGAGTTGATTATTGGTGTGAATCAGCCTGGAAGCAATGGGGGTTGAAAACAACTGGCAGCTTCGAGCAATATATCAAAACCCCTAAGTTGAGTAGTAGGCTTAATTATATTTTAGTCCGACTAAATCTTTTAGCTGAAATTATAGGTAAAGAGAATATCATCGTCCGCCCTTATGAAAAACAACAGCTACAAGATGGATTAATTGCTGATTTCCTAGCCTGTATCGATATTGATTATTTAGCTAACCATTGGAATGAAACTGAAGAAACTAACCTTTCATTAAATCTTGGATTTAACCGAGATGTCTTGGAAGTCTTAAACCTTTGTCATGAGTTGTATAAGGATGTTCATGATAACGATTTATTTGATCTCTTTACAACTCTCTTAGATGATAGTTTTAAAAAGCAACCTTTTGAAAAATATTCTTTGCTTTCACCCAGGCAGAGATACGATATTATAAACATGAACCTGCCCTATGAAAAGGAAATTGCATCAAAGTATTTAAAAAGAGAAAATGGAAAAATTTTTTTCGAACCTTTACCAGACCCCGAAGAACATTGGGTCCCATATGATGGATTAAATCTTGAAAAAGCAATTCCAATCATTGTCAGATTGATTGATAAAACAAATTCAAGAATTGATGCAATTCAAAAGAGACAACAATACATCGAAGATATTACTGAAAACTAACAAAATATTCGATTAATATTTATTATCGTCAGTCAATTTGGTAAAAAAGTATAAAACTCAATATTTGCTTGAACAGTTGTTTTGTTGCTATATTGAATGATATTAACAAATTGTCCAGCAGTCTCACTTAGACAAATCTTCCCATCCTAAACCGGAAAAACAAGGTCCCAATACTGGCTCTATAAATTCAATAGCAGGATGAGGAATACCAGCGTTCCATTCTAGAACTTTTATCTGGTTCCGGTGGTCGATGGCAACATCCCATCCAATGATGGGGAAATGTGGAATAGTAGCATGAAGTTTAGTGCAGATTTCCACTGCATCTGAATAATTTGGAACAATTTTCGTTTCAAATAAGACTTTCGATGTAGGATGCTTTGAAATCTGTTTATAATTTGGTGTATAGCCGTTTGAATCTAACTCTCCAGTTTTGTTAATAATGCCTACCCAAACACAGTTTGAAGATTGATACCACTCGTTTTCATTTACCCCAATCTTAAGTAAAGAAGCTCTATCCTCAACTTGACCTTCCAGATTTTTTACTGTAACTATCCTCAATGTAGCTGTTGAAAATGGATGCATTTCAGCAAAAAATGGATGTTGTTGAACTGGATATTGAATCACACAGTTTCCGATTTGCTGAAAAACTGATTCCCTAATCTTTTCAGGCCCAAGCTTATGGACATCTAAACCTCGTAAAGAATGATCCCGTTTAACAAAAACTTTTCCATAATTATTTTCAACCATCGAATGTAATTCTGAAATTGTAATAACTGAATAATTCTTGTCATAAAACCTCCCATCCAGATAGTATGCAATATCAGGGAGCTTATCGGTTTTCAACACCACTTTTGAAAATGTTTTCATTTCCGAGACTCTGGTTAACGCATAATCCGGTAAAACATAGGCACTGTAATAATTTAATGGAATCCAACCATCCTTGAATTCACCCCGAAAAACCGAGTAAAAATAAAGCCAGGGTGCATATTCCTTTTTCCCAAACACATCTATGGCATAGTCATCTGCTTCTTTCTTCATTTGTAGAGACAACTTCCAACCGTTTTGTAGTTCCAATAATTCGATATATCTAAATGCTCTTTTTTTGTGAATATGATGATGACGAAACTCTCTTAAGGATTTCCGTGATGAATCAATAATCAGATTCATTCTATTAGTCCATCTTGAAGTCATGTGGTTATCTCCGATTATTAAACAAGTTAATATTTTAGATCATTATTACAGCGTTGAGTTTCATGAAACTCAACGCTTAGAGAGAGCTATCTTACCCTTTTTAATATTAAATTCTTCAAAGTTTTATTCAGAATAATATTGGCTAAAGTTTAACAATATTTACATTAGATAAGCTACAAGTGTAAACTCAATTCATTTTAAGAATACCAGATTTAATGATTTTGATCGTTTAATAATTATAATAAGGCAAGTTCTTTATAAGGTTTTTCGATTAATGTACGGTAAAATCACCAGTAATATGTCCATTTCTATTGTTATTCGAGCCTTCAATGAAGAGCGGCACATTGGCCGGTTGCTCTACGGAATTAATCAGCAAACCTATCCCAATCCTGAAATTATCCTGGTTGATTCTGGCTCAACTGATAAGACCTTAACCATTGCCGCCAAATATCCCGTGAAAGTCGTGCACATCAGACCAAAGGACTTCACCTTTGGTCGCTCTCTAAACTTGGGTATCGCTGCCGCTTCGGGGCAATTCGTGGTAATCACCAGTGCTCACTGCTATCCCATCTACCCAGATTGGCTCGAACATTTAACAAAACCTTTTCGTAACGAACAAGTTGCCCTAAGCTACGGTAAGCAGCGCGGTGGTAAAACCAACCACTACTCCGAGCATCAATTCTTTCGTAAATACTTCCCGGATCATTCTGTCCTGCAGCAAGCACACCCCTATTCTCACAATGCCAATGCCGCCATCCGCCGCAACCTGTGGGAGCAGCAACACTATGATGAAAACCTGACCGGTTTAGAAGATTTAGCCTGGAGCAGCTGGGTGATGGAGTCTGGATATGATATCGCTTATGTCGCTGAGGCTGAAGTTATCCATCAACACAATGAGACTTTTCAGCAGGTTTACAAACGTTATCAACGTGAAGCGATTGCACTAAAACGCATTTTGCCAAACAGCAAATTTTCTTTTTTTCACTTTCTTCGCTATTGGGTTGCATCAGCGACCCAAGACATGATCCGTGCCCGTCGTGAGGGAAAACTGACCAGACAAATCGGCCCGGCAGCATTATTTCGGTTGATGCAATACTGGGGCACCTATCGCGGTTACCAT
>PWNO01000298.1 GCA_003557765.1 Bacteroidales bacterium | reverse complement strand
GGCGCGCGAGCAGCTTGGCTGGGAGCCGAAGATCCCGCTGTGGGAGGGGTTGCGGCCGATGATTGCGTATTTCGAGGGGTTGCTGGATGAGGGGTTCGGGAAGGGTAGGGCGGTTGCGTGATCACGCATCGGTATAGCCAGACGGGAAAGGGACCCGATTGATCTTGGCGATGACCGTATCGGACATGAATGCCTTGCTGCGCCGGGCGACGCATCGTGTCTGGCATAGCCGCTTTGCGCGCAATGTCGCGATCGTGGCCTCCGGCACGGCCGGTGCGCAGGCGATTACCATCGCCTTTGCACCCATCATCACGCGCCTCTACGGGCCAGAGGCGTTTGGGTTGCTGGGTACCTTTATGGCAATCCTGATAATCGCAGCACCTATTGCTGCGCTGACCTACCCAATTGCCATCGTTCTACCCAAAGATGATCGGGATGCCATGGGCCTCGTCCGACTCTCGATCATTCTGTCATTCGGCATGGTGCTGCTGGCTTCGGTCCTTATTCTGATGGGCGGAGACTGGCTGACCACAACGCTCGGAGCGGAATCCGTGGCCGGATATCTTCTTCTGATCCCTGTCGCCATGTTGTTTGGAGCATGGCTTCAGATCGTTCATCAATGGCTGATCCGAAAGAAACAATTCGGCGTGATCGCCCGATCCGCGGTCGCGCATGCGCTCATCGTGAACAGCGCCAAAAGCGGAATTGGGTGGTTGCATCCGGTTGGCGCGGTTCTCATCGTGCTGGCCACACTCGGGAACGCACTGCATGCTGCGCTACTGTTCATCGGTGCTCGCAAGCGCTACCAGGCAGAACCGGACAAAAGCGAGGTAGGTCCGGGTGCCACTCTAAAGGCACTCGCGTACCGACATCGCGATTTTCCCTTGTACCGGGCGCCGCAGCACTTCATCAACGCAGCCTCCCAGAGTCTGCCCATATTGATGTTGGCGGCCTTCTTTGGACCAGCGGCCGCCGGATTCTATACGCTCGGAAAAATGGTAATGGGCTTGCCCAGCACATTGATTGGCAGCGCAGTCAACGACGTTTTCTATCCCAAGATCACGGAAGCAGCCCACAATGGCGAGAATCTGCCGCGTCAGATTGTGCAGGCGACGGGTACGCTTCTGGTAATTGGTATTGTCCCGTTCGGCCTGGTTGTCCTGTTCGGCCCTTGGCTCTTCGGTCTTGTGTTCGGCGACGACTGGACGATGGCAGGTGAGTACGCACGATGGCTGGCCCTGTTCTTCCTGTTTAACTTCATCAACAAGCCCTCCGTTGCGGCTGTTCCGGTTCTCGGAATTCAGCGTGGCTTGCTTGTGTACGAGTTATTCAGCACCGGCACAAAGGCTTTGGGGCTTGTTGCCGGGTTCTACTGGTTTGGTAGTGATCTCTGGGCCGTTGCCCTATTCTCGATTATCGGTGTTCTGGCATACAGCGCTATGATGTTGTGGATTCTTTCCCACGCAATCCGGGGTCAATTCCATAAAGAAAGGAAGTGACAATCCTAATTGCGAACCTTAATAAGCAAAAGTCAAATAAATCTGAGAGCGATTCTGGAACAAAACAGCCGAGGAACTTCAATCAAGCACTGCAGAAGGTCATTAACTATGCTTAAAAGGGTGATGCAGAAAGCTGCCAACCAATTTGGCTATCGGATCGTCAAGGAGACCCCCAAAAAGGACCGGACCCCGAGCGGTCCGAGTCCCTACCATACTGGAATCCTATCAATGCTGGCCCGGAAGGACCTCATCCATATCGTGGTGGTCGGGGCCAATGACGGAAAGATCAACGACCCAATCTATGAATTGATCCGAACGAAGCTGGCAGAACGGGTAAGGCTGCTACTGGTGGAACCCCAGACATCACTGATCCCCATTATTGAACAGAACTACGATTTCCTGCCGTCGAAGCGAGTGGTTAATTGTGCAATCGGAAAGGAAGGCGAACTCGAGCTCTACACGATTAAAGAGAATTACTGGGAACGTCTCGATGTGCCATACGCAAAGGGCTGGCCTGCGTATCGGGCTCCGACCGGAGTGACTTCCGCGAATAAGGAACATCTCATCGGCTGGTTGAGAAAATATCTCGGTGACCACGACACAGATGACGTCATCGAGATAATCCGCGTTCCCTGTAGGCCGCTGTCTCGCGTTCTACAAGAGGAGGATTTCCCTGAAGAAATCGATCTCCTGCAAATCGACGTTGAGGGTAACGACGACGTCGTAATCTACAACGCGGATTTGGCTCATACGCGCCCAGCTCTCATCTTCTTCGAGTCACATAGCCTCAATCCCGAAAGAACCCAGCGGCTTGATGAACATCTTGCTGCTAATGGTTACGGCACCTTTCGGATGGGCGGCGATACGCTGGCAATTCTGGAGAATAAAACAAAAGTACAATTTTGGTGATTGGTGGCCAAAGCGAAACCGGCAGAGTGCAAGCAGCTCAGAAATCACAATTCTATCAACCAACAGAAAAATATAAATGAAATTGTACAAGCCAAGTTTCGTTATATATACAGCGATCGTAAACAATTACGATTATCCGCGCGTTGTGCCTTCTGCATTTTCGGGGGTTGACTTCATTTGTTTTTGTGACAACGATAATAGAAAAAATGCAAGACGACTGGGGTGGACCGTTCGCGAATTGCCCGTCTCAAATCGGGATTTAACTCGTTTGTCTCGAGACATAAAGTTGCGGCCGCATTTGTATCTCGAAGGGTGGCGTCACTCGCTCTGGATAGATGCCAATATACAGATCACACCGGACGCAATTACTGAAATTAATGACCTGATTATTAATGACACCTTAATTGCAACATTTCAGCACCCCTTACGGAAAAACGTCGCTGAAGAAGCTCTAGAGTGCAAAAGAAAAGCAAAAGACAACCCAGATGCTATAGATTCAATTATTAATTTTTTAGAGGAACAGAAATACCCTATAACATCAAAACCATTATTTGAAACGGGTGTCCTTTATCGTCAACACAGCAACGACTCGGTAAAGCTGTGCATGGATGTGTGGTGGGAGATCTTAAATCGCTTTTCAAAGCGTGACCAATTAAGCCTTGGGTATGCTCTTTGGAAATCCGGAGTTCCAGTTACATTATTAAAGGGTAACGCAAGGGGATGCAATCCAGGGTATCTAATCGGGTCGCACAGAACAAAAGGATTTCGCAATTTAATTTCATATTTTCAAGCATATTCTTTTAATAGACCAATAAACCGCGAGATTTTAATGATCATAAAAAAAGTAAAGAAATGCATTCCTAAATAATGGAAGTGCAAGAATGAAAATATCAATCGCCATGGCCACCTACAATGGTGGAAAGTATCTCCAAGAGCAACTTGACAGTTTCGTTGCGCAAAGCCGCCGGCCTGATGAAGTCGTTATCACCGATGATGGATCAACGGATGACACCTTGGATATCATTGAGAGATTCGCGCGTTCGGCACCCTTCGAGGTTGTCTGGTCGAAGAACGAGCAAAACCTTGGTTACGCCAGAAATTTCAACGCGGCCCTGATGAAGACAACCGGGGATCTAGTATTTCTTAGTGATCAGGACGATGCCTGGTTTCCAAAAAAGATAGAAGCGATTGCGAATATCGCAGAATCCGATACAAACAACCTTGTCTTTATAAATGATGCAATGTTAACCGATTCCGACCTTAACGAAACAGGACTTACTAAAATTGGGCAAATCTACGCAGCCGGGTTTGAAGATCGACATTTTGTTATGGGTTGCTGTTCAGCGGTAAAAAGAGGTTTTCTCGGTTTGTGCCTGCCAATTCCGGAAGATTACCCAACTCATGACGACTGGATTGTTGGAATCGCTGGCGGTCTTGGTCGTAAAAGAATAATTAAAGATACTCTGCAGTACTATCGGCGTCATGGTGGAAATGAGTCACAATTGGTGTCCAACCGAACGACACCGATAAATCGATGGAGTGTGAGGATCTCCGATTTTCGCAAACACTGGTCTTCAGGTCGAGGTAAATCTGGTAATGCCGAAGCGGAAAAAAAACGCGCTCTTATCGCGAAAAAGCGTATCTTGGATTGGGCCCATTCAACGGCCGAAATGGCCCCAGAAAGTATCGCTAAAGATATAAGCAAGTATAGAGACTTTGTTGAGCGGGAATATTCAGGCCTAAAACATAGACAAATAATCCAGAATCTAAGGCTGCCATCTCGAATAAAGGCGTCATTGAAGTTTTGGAGAAGCGGGGGTTACGAACAGTTTTCAGGATTGGATAGCGCGATTCGAGATATTCTATTTTCTTGATGAAATCTTCGATATTAAAATAAGAAGCCTGGTCGTTATAAGATGCAAAAAGTTGGGGCAATTTCGGGAAAAAATATATCAGCAGTTGGAATTAGGTTTCCGGCGGGACCTGCTTTCTTGGCGATCATGGGCATCGCGCTTACCGGATATGCCTTTCTTGGAAGGGGGTTCGCCTACGCCGGAATTCCGCCAATCTTCATCGGCGAGATTATTCTAGGGATGGGATTGATCACTTGGATGCTTGTCGGCGGCCTGCGAATCTTTGAATCGCGGATCACCTGGTTGCTTATGCTTCTCATAGGCATTGGCGCTCTTGGCACCTTTCGGTACGTCGGAACGTATGGCATGGATGCCCTTCGGGATGGTGCCCTTTGGGGGTATGGCATTTTTTCCCTGATCGTCGGGACCTTCCTTCTTAAGGGTAAAGATCGAATCCAGAAAGCCGCCGGTCTTTATTCGGTTTGGATTGGTCTGTTTTTTGCCTGGGTTATTGTATCGTTTTTGATACTCATGTTTTCCGGTGACTTGATTCCGCGCTGGCCCTATACCAATGTCCCACTTATCAATATCAAGATGGGCGATATTGCTGTACACCTAGCTGGCGCAATGGCCTTCCTCGCGCTTGGGCTGCATCGGATCTATGGGCGATTTTTCTCGAAAAGAGATCAGGGGCAGCGATTCGTGAGGTCGGACTGGTGGTTATGGGGTCTCCTGATTGCGAGCGCTATCACCGTGATGTTCGGACGGGCCGCGATACTCACCTTGGTGGCGACTGCACTTTTGCTCATCATTATGCGGCCCTCAAAAAGTTGGATTAAGCCCATCATGATTAGTGGATTGATTCTGTTTTCTGCCATCGCTCTCGATCTGGAATTCAATCATGGCGGAAATCGAAGCGTATCCCCACAAGCACTTGTGCAGGCTTTTGACAGCATCTTCCAGGAAACCGGGGCGGGATATCACGATAACTCGCGCCGTTGGCGCCTGGAATGGTGGGGGGGTATCTGGAACTACACGGTGAGAGGTGAATACTTTTGGACCGGAAAAGGGTATGGCATTAATTTGGCCGACGCGGATGGCTTTCAGGTATTTGGGGACAATCATGAACAGGCGGTTCTGCGAAGTCCACATAACAGCCACCTGACGTTCTTGGCGCGCAGCGGTGTGCCAGGGTTTTCGGTATGGATTGCGTTACAACTCGTGTTTGCCATAGCTCTGATTCAAGCCTACCGAAAGGCCCGGCGCCAAGGCCGGGAGGATTTGGCCAAGTTGAACCTGTGGGTTCTCGCCTACTGGTGGGCATTCATGGTGAACGCCGGATTCGATGTCTTTCTGGAAGGACCGCAGGGCGGCATCTGGTTCTGGTCGTTGTTTGGGTTTGGGATCGCATTTCTTAGCTACCAAAAGAAACACACAACCAATATGGGTTGCGAGAAAAAATAATGAGAAAGAAAATCTTAATACTGGCGTACGCCTGCCTTCCAGGAAAGGGATCTGAACCGGGTGTTGGATGGAATTTCGCAAAAGAAATGGCAGTTTATTATGATGTTTGGGTGATTACTCGAGAAGAAAACCGTTCTCTAATCGAAAGAGCAATAGAAGACGAACCGATTCCCGGATTAAATTTTCTGTACCATAACGTACCGAAATCGTCAGCATGGTGGAAACGAGGAAGCGCTGGATTACAGATTCACTATTACTTTTGGCAATTAACTGTGCCGAGATTTTTAGAGGAAATGCACAGGAAGATTTGTTTTGATATTGTGCATCACTTAACGTATACAAAATACTGGGCTCCTTCTGGAGCAAGAAAAATGAAAATCCCATTTATATGGGGTCCAGTTGGTGGCGGAGAGAGCATGCCAAAACCATTTTGGAGTAGCTTGAGCGTAAAAGCAAAGATATATGAAAAGACAAGAACTATTGCAAGAATGATTGGAGAGATTGACCCGGCATTAGTAAAAACCGCTGCCAACGCAAAACTTGGATTCGCGACAACACCAGAGACACAAGAGAGGATGCAGCGACTATCGGGTTGTAAAATAGAGAAAATGACATCGATTGCTGTTCCATCAGATGAATTTGAGAAACTAAAGAGTTTTTCAAAATCTACGTCTACTTTCGAAGCAAGAAAAAAATATACTTTTGTTGGCATTGGTAGGCTTTTTGGTTGGAAGGGATATCACTTGGTTTTTCATGCCTTTGCAAAAGCATATCTTCCTGATGAAAACATTGTTATTCTCGGGAGCGGCCCCGAAAGTAACAACCTAAAAGAACTAGCGAAAACTCTCGGAATTGATGATCGTGTGATTTTTCTATCAAATATCAATCGGGATGAGGTTCTTCAATTATTGTTAAACGCAAAAGTATTTGTTCATCCCAGTCTGCACGAATCTGGGGGGATGGTTATCTTGGAGGCTATGTCTGCTGAATTACCCGTGATTTGTTTCGACATTGGTGGACCTGCCGTCCTGGTGAACAATAGTGTAGGAAGGAAGATACCAGCAATCACGCCAGACCAAGCAATCGAGGACCTAAGTAAAGCAATGCGAGAATTGGCGACAAACGATGAGCTTCGAGAGCGTCTCGGGAGTTCAGCACAAGAAAGTGTTGCTGCCAATTTCACTTGGAAAGCCAAAGCAGAGCAATTTGCCAAGATATACGAGCAAATTCTAAGCAAAGAGCAAGGACTGGAACCATCGGACCCAGAAGAAGCGCGTTCTGCCTGAGCCGGCCAATTTGATAGTCCCGAATTCCCTGATGGAAAAACGTAGAGCCACACATGAAAATCCTTCTCCTGCACAACTTCTACCGCTCCGATTCTCCCTCTGGCGAAAACCAGGTCTTCGAGATGGAGC
>PWNO01000284.1 GCA_003557765.1 Bacteroidales bacterium | reverse complement strand
GATAATCCGTGACCCCAAACACAAACAACATGATGATATCCTCGCCTGGTTTGGAGACGGGTTTGATCCGGAATATTTTTCTGTGGAAGAGGTGAACAACCTGCTGACTTGCTACATGGTCCGGTGTCAGAAATAAAACCCGGTTAAAGCCGTCATTGAGGTAATCACAATGAATTGCTCACCATTGGCTGGGAGCCTGATTTAAACAATTCTTCCCCCGGCACGTTTAAACATCCCGGACAAAAGGGCATTATCATGGGCAAAACAGCAGGGATCCTTTTTCTTCTCCTTTCACTGTGCATAAAGGCCGGGGCGCAATCGCATCAGGATTTTTATGCACGCAGCCAGCAAATCAACCGTTCAGGCATGTATTTCCTGGGGGGATGGGCAGCAGCCAATATGGCCGTTGGAACCTATGGGTGGATTCGTTACGATGGCCATACCCGGTACTTCCACCAGATGAATGCTGCATGGAACCTGGTAAATGCCGGCATTGCCACCTGGGCATTGCTCAACGCGAGGCAAAACAGCACTTCAGGGCTTGCCGACGATGAGATCATGCAAAAGCACATCCGCTCTGAAAATATATACCTGATCAATGCCGGCCTGGATTTGCTTTACGTGGCAGGAGGCGCCTGGATGATACACGCCTCTTCCAACAGCGCAGAAAATGAAGACATGCTCAGGGGCTACGGCCAGGCTGTCATTATTCAGGGAGCATTCCTGTTTCTGTTTGACCTAACAAAGTTCGGGATTCAATACAGCCGCAGGCAAAGCTTTTTGCAGGAAGCCCGACTGGGAATAACTCCCGATGGTATAAGCCTGTCAATTCCTCTGCAGGGTTTTCAGTGAACTAGGGTACACTACCCACACCAAGCGTCCTGAAAGGGCAGCTTTAATAAGGCCACGACAACTGAAAACACATGACACAGCCCAAAAAAGCACTTAGTTAATGAATTGGTGCTGGGCTCACTCTGTCCAGCCCTTGATTTCCACAACGATATCATTTCTTCGGTTGGTCATCTGATAGGGGGGGTTGTAACCAAAGTACTGAAAATGATCAGTATGGTCAATTCCATGGGCATCAAGAAGGGAAGCAAGCTCCTCTATTTTTTTTTCAATCCGCCTGTCGTTGGCCCATCCACCAAAAGATAAACCTGCCATGACCACTGCGGGCTTTTCGTAAATTTCGATGCCGGAATGCCTTGGCGCCGGAAGGGTTTCCAGTGTGAATGCAGCAGGCATCATGAATTCCATCACCATGCCCTGATCCCAGCTCATCACCACGGGTGCCGTCATGGCAATGCTCTCCCCACGATCATTTCCTCCAAAAATGTAGGATGCCAGGGTTCGGAAGCCATTTCCGGAACCCCTGCGATAGGTTTCAGCGTCGATGTGTGTTCTGGCAAAAATTGCACCCTGATAAATACGCAATTCGAACTGATCAAAATCCTGTAATACTTCGTAAGGATACTGCTCGGTAGCGCTGGCAGCCGATATTGCAGGTGTAGCAAAAAACTGCGCAAAAAGTATGATAGCAGTGAGGGCGATATTGTGCACTTTCATGATGTTCGGTTTTAGTTTAATTTTTTGATCCAGAAGAATCAACAAGATAAGCGCCCGTTTTGTTTAATAAATATATTATATTGTTAGACAAATCTGATTGGCCATATATTCATGTTTTTGTGACGGAGCCTTGGCTGGTGCTTTTCAGGATCAACCAGTAAGAAGACCGAAGTACCTGCTATGGTAACCGCTACAGATCAGTTCACTTTTCATGTTCGTGGAGTAGTAACACTTAAGATGTCCGATTTCAATATTGATCCTCCATCTCCCGCATTTGGATTAATAAAAGTTAACGATAGTATGGATGTCACTTTTAACCTCACTGTGGAAGCCAATATCTTGTCCGATTTTTAGACTTTCCGAATTTCGCTGAATTTATATTACCTTAATGAACTAACTTCTCAGAAGGTGGTAATGCTTTTCTCTGATGATGAGAAAAACACAGGTCCGACACATATATAAACCAACGCGGAAACCCTGCAGCAAAAATCCGCGCTGGCCGAAGGCCATTCGCTTCAATCCGCGTTCTCTCATGCAATGCCACTAAAGGTCTCTTTGCATGCTAAGCACAACTCAATACCCTGCCCACCATGCTGTCAAATGCCTTCATTAACGGCATATTCTCAAGGTTGTAGATGCTCTGACCTTTATCAGCAGCTTCACCTATGCCGGCCACAAGGGGTATCTGTCCCAGCAGCCGGGTGTTAAACTCTTCGGCCAGCCTTTGGCCGCCACCCCGGCCGAAGAGATAATATTTTTCATCAGGATGCTCAGCGGGCGTGAACCATGACATATTCTCCACTACTCCCAGGATCGGTGTTTGGAGGTCGGGGTTGGTGAACATGGATGCCGCTTTCCTTGCGTCGGCCAGCGAAAGCTCCTGCGGGGTCGTAACGATCAGGACTCCTGTAAGCACAAGTTTTTGCACGGTAGTGAGCTGTATGTCGCTGGTGCCCGGCGGAAAATCAATGATCATGTAATCTGTTTCTCCCCACTGGGTGTCTTCCATGAGCTGTGTGATAGCCTTCGCTGCCATGGGACCGCGCCATATCAATCCCTTGCCGCTGTCCACAAGGAATCCGATCGACATGATCCTGACCCCGTATCTTTCAACGGGTAACATCATGTTTTTGTCTCCGGCCACCGTCATCTCAGGCTTGGCATCTTCCAGTCCAAACATTTTGGGAACGGACGGGCCGAAGATGTCGGCATCAACAAGGGCGGTCCTGAGACCCTGACGGCTGAGTGCCACCGCCAGGTTGGCCGCCACGGTAGATTTGCCCACGCCACCTTTGCCAGATGCCACGGCAATAACGCGCCTTACATCCGCTAACTCGATCTTTTCAAATAAACTCATTTTCAGATTATTTTAATGTCATAAGTAATGTTTATCCCAGACGGTGTAAAACATCATACCTGCTGATCTCCGGGAAATCCAATTTTCACAGTAACAATATCTTGTGCCCTTAACTTCGGGCTAAACAGTATTCCTGAATGGCAATCCAGGCCTCTTTTATGGCCTCTTCGGCAGGTGAAGGCATCTCTACCATGGTTTTTTCTTCCACCATGGCCCTGGCGAATGAGTCATCAAAAGGGATGTCGATCAGGTGGGGTATATCTTGCCGTACAAGAAAACGCTTCAGCTCAGCGGTCTTTTCCTGGTTGATGTCATACTTGTTGACCACGCATGCCATAGGGATCTGAAAGGTTCTGACGACCTCAGCGAGGCGCATCAGATCATGAATCCCCGAAGCTGCGGGTTCTGCTACCAACACCACGAGGTCAGTGTCTGCCAGGGATGATATCACGGGACAGCCGATACCTGGCGGACCATCTACGATTATAAAAGGCTTGTTTTGTTTTTTTGCGATGGCATTTGCCTCTTTTTTGACCCTGGCCACCAGCTTGCCTGAGTTTCCTGCACCTATGCTTAGCCTGGCATGCACCATGGGTGCGTGCAGCCTGTTTTGCGAAACAAATAGCCTGCCACTGTGTGCCGGTTGCATCCGGATGGCAGACGCAGGGCATATGCGTGCACAATATCCGCAACCTTCACACTCCATGGCGCTTATAGTACATCTTTCCTGGCTGATGGATATGGCTCCGAAACGGCATGTGCGCCTGCATAAACCACAAAGGTTGCAGGTCTTCCTGTCAACCACCGCATAGGTGCCGCTGTAAAAGTCGTGGGCCTCCGCAAAATCAGGTTTCAGCAGTAAATGCATGTTGGCGGCCTCCACGTCACAATCAGCCACCACAGCATCATCTTTTGCAAGTACTGCAAAGGAAGCACAGAGAGAGGTTTTTCCGGTGCCGCCTTTTCCCGAGAGGACGACGACTTCAAGATTTTTCCGGTATTGCATGGATGATGTTTTTGAGTCTGGCTGCAACAAGAGGGTGATTGTGCATGAGCCCGCCACCTGCGCTTATCTCTGCAATATGCCTGTGATAAGGAATTTTTTCCAGGATGTGAATACCCTGCTCCAGGCAATATCTTTCAACCTGGTTATTTCCTATTCCATCCCGGTTGATGACCACGCCAAAATCTTTTTCAAGGAGTCGCATGGTCTCTACAGCCAGCTTTATGTCATGCAACCCGAAAGGGGTGGGCTCCGTTACCAGGATCACATAGTCTGCATCTTTCGCGCTTGCCACGACCGGACAGGAAGTACCCGGCGGACAATCATACAGGTGAAGGGGAATGTGGCCATAGCTGTTACAGGCCATTTGATGCAGACTGTGGATCAGGGGAACCGATTGCTCTTCTCCACAATCCAGCCGCCCCTCGATAAATTGAAGGGTTCCGCACACCTTGTGTGTGATCGTGCCGGTTTTATGCGGCTTCATGGTCAAAGCGCCTGCAGGACAAAGCCCGGAACAGGCAAAACAACTATGGCACAGTTGCTCAATGATGGTGATTGTTTCATGAAGCTGTATAATTGCGTTGAACTGGCAGGTGCGCGAGCACTCCCCGCAGCCCGTGCATTTTTCCTCAATCCATGCGGAGATCATCCTGTGGTGATCCCGCGTGCTTACCGTATCCCCTTTAATAAAGATGTGGTCATTGGGTTCTTCTACATCCATGTCGACCAGCAGGACAGGGTCAGACTGACTTAAACAGGCGGCCAGGTTTGTGGCCAGCCACGTTTTGCCTGTTCCCCCCTTTCCGCTGGCAATGGCTGTGGTCATGGATGTATCTGTTTGCTGTGACAGTTATGCAGGGCATCGTGGTTGCACGGATTGGCACTTAAAGAGAGGTCACCACGCAGGAAGTCCTCTGTGATGATTTCTGGCTCTTTTAATGGTGCACCCAGAAAGACATTGATGTGGTGCTTATTGAAAAGGGCTGTCGCTTGCTGTCCCATGCCGCTGGCTATCACGTCGCTTACGCCAAAACCGGCAATCCACTCAGGATACAGGCCTGGTCTGTGCTCCGGCGGTTCAATAAATTCCTTGCTGATGATCTTGCCATCACGTACTTCCAGGATGGCAAACTGCTCACAATGCCCGAAATGCGCACTGATGGTTCCCTTGTCTACAGGGATAGCAATCTTTTTATGCATAGCTTGTTTTTTGTAAATGAATTAATAGGAATGCCGAGGAGATGAGCGCTCCGAAACATGAACTTTGACGGGTTAAAAACCCGGTGCTGCGTTACCGCGGGTTGTCTTGATTGACGACTCTTCACTTGTTTCCATCCCGGAATCGCTTCCCCTGACCTTTGCCGCCTCCCGACTGGCGTCGCAGGGCCATGCCCCGTCCGAGCTGTTCCATTTTTTCTTTGTCGGCAGTTTTACTGCATCGTCCCAGCCCCCTGCCGGAGAGCGGACCCTGTCCCTCGGGACCTGTTTTGTCTAATCGCGGCATCACTACTGTTTTTTATGGTTTAACAATTCGATGATTTCACCGATGTCTTTGTCCGCCTCCTGCACAACAATCATACGTATACGCTGGCTGTCGAGCAGGGGCTTTATTTTTATGCCAAACTCCCCGGATACGATCTGACCGGCATCTCTGGAGGTGACCAGCTGCACAGCGGCAGGGCCTGCACCCTCCTCATCGTCCTTGTGTTGGTTGGGAATGAACTCAGTGGAACCGGATTCGTCATCATAGATCACAAAAAAGGCACAGCGACCGAAACGCCGGTTTACCTTTGAATCCAGTGTGTTTCCCGTTGATGCAATGGCTGTTTTCATAATTTCCTGCGTTTTGTTTTTTAGTACCTTGAAGCTTCGTTGTTTTATGCCTGCTGATGATAGAGGCTTCCAGCTTTGAGCTTCAATAATCATCCCCCTGTGTCATAATCCTGTCATGATCGTTTCATATAAATCTTTAAGGGCATCATTTCTTTGTGCGGCACTGATCCGGTCTGGCTCGTTTCATTGTTGAGTCGCATTCAGGACATACTTCCTGGTTGCAGGGATGTCCGCGCCGGTGGGGCTGTTCGTAGCCACACGCAGGGCAAAAACACGTATCAAGGCAGCGTGGCAGGCTGTCTTCGTCCGTTTTTTCATCCAAAGAAAAGGTTTCTACAGATTTACTCCCGCATAAGGGGCAATACTTCACTGCCTTGTCCTTTTCCGGATTGTTGAAAATGCACCGGCAATCTGCACATACATGCCAGTCGCTGTCGAAATATATTTTCCCTCCCTCAATGGATATCTTTCTCCCTTCCACAAAAGCCCTGGCTATTTTTTGCCGTGCACTGGAGTATATCCGTGTGAAAGTGGGACGCGACACCCCCATGACAACCGAAGCCTGGTGATGATTATGCATTTCATAATCACACAAGCGCAGGGCTTCGTATTCCTCAAAGGTCAAGACAATACCCTCGGTGTTTACGCCCTGACGCTTCCCTCCAAACGGCTTGAAGCCTTTGACAGGCGGGGGAGAGGATACTCTTCTGAGGATGGTTTTTCTTGGAGACATATTATTAATGGTCAAATGTTCACTACAAATATAATGAACATATGCTCACTAACCAAAAAATTACACCAAATAATGAAATTAAAACATGTCAGGTTCTGTCATGTTTGCTGGGAAGCTGAAACGAAGCAAACCAACCCTGCCACTTACGGACAAAACAGACACATAATGGGTACAAAACTCACCAAAGTTTGGGGCTGATCTTATCAAAAGGCAATCGTGGAAGGATTCAGCCCCAGCTATAAAATGTGGGGTGTAAAAAACCAGCAGGGGCAGACCATATTATTTTAAGGTAGTATTTATTTTGGCCTGAAAGTCATCTGCCAGTTCCTGGAAGATTTCTTTTACAGTGGTGATCTTTGTGGCCAGGTAGGCATTGGTGCCTGCAAAGGCATACCCGTTTTTCATGTTGCCTTTATACGCATTGTAGAGCGCACTAACTATGCAATAGGGGCTGCTCGACACGTCGCACGTCCGAATGCAATGGAATGGACATTTGATAGGTCGTTTCAGCCCTTGTTTTATTTTCTCGATAAAGCTGTTATTTACTGCGCGTCCGGGCATGCCCACAGGACTTTGAATAATATCAATATCCTTTTCAGTGGCATCGATATAGGATTGCTTAAAGCCCATGGATGCATCACATTCTTCCGTGGTCACAAAACGGGTACCTATCTGTACCCCCTTGG
>PWNO01000136.1 GCA_003557765.1 Bacteroidales bacterium | reverse complement strand
ACAGCTTCGCCCCTTCACTCACGGGTGAATTTGGTTGGGGCGAATTGCAATTCGCCCTTACATCCAGCTTCGAGCTTCGAGCTTCGAGCTTATTTGTTGTGGGCGAAAGATTTTTCGCCCCTACATTTAACCTCTGCCTTCATTTTCCCACAGCAACAACGCCTCAGGATAGCTTTGCAGCGTTTGGCTGATTTCGTCGTTATCTACGTGCAGATACCGAATTTTGCGGTTGATGTGGTTTTCTGTTTTCCGGATCATCTCGTAGAGAAAATCCAGTTTGATGTCGCTGCCGGCGATGATGAGATCGATCACGCGATTGTCCTGACCGCGGGCAAAGTGTCCGACCAGGTAAACGCTGTGCAATCCGCCGAGCTTGCGGGTCACCGACTCGATCAACAGATCAATGCCGGTATGCTTCAGTAAGATATTGTGAATGTCAGAATAAAGCGGATGCTCCCTGTTGGCCTGAAACATTTTTTTGTTGCCCTCTTTGTGCGATTGCAGCAAGTCTGCACCTTCCATCCTGTTCAACTCCAACCGGATGGCATTGCTCGAACCGCCAAACTCCGACTCCAATTCCCGCAAATAAGAAGTTTGCCTATGGTTCATAAAGAACTTCATCAGCAGCTTCACGCGGGTTTTGGATGTAATGAGGTTTTGTAACACGACAACACGATATTGAGCAACGAAAATACTCAATTATTTGAAAAACAAAACAAAAATCGGAAAAAAAAACCTTTTAAGCGGCACCTTTTAGCGGTATTTTGATTGTGGCAACTCAAAACATCCTAAAAATTAAATGTTTATGTTTCTAAAAAAAGTGAGAAAAAAAAACACCGGTGTTGTTTATCTTTGCATCATGAAACATACCGGGGGTTCTCTATCTTTTCTAAGCAACACGGAATTCGGTTTTGTCAGGCACATTGTCTGGTTTATGTTGATATTATTGGGATTCCACTTTTTGTACTCCGCCCTGATTGATCCGGAAACTTTGATGATCCCCGGCTTCGAAGGCTTGTACCTGTATTTGCGCGGACTGCTTTTCGCACACAGTGCCCGTGTAGTGGAAAGTGTTTTAGGGATAGAGATGGTTCGGCAAGGCTTTCTGATGCAGTTTAACGAGGGGGGAGGCATCCTGGTGGATGAAAGCTGCTCGGCTGTGAAGTGGTTCGCCCACTTCATTATTTTGATGCTACTCTTTCCCGGTCCGTGGAAGCACAAGGCATGGTTCATCCCGGCAGGCATCATCGTAACCCATCTTGTCAACATCATACGGATTGCCGGTCTGGCCATTGTTTACGTAAATCGTGCCGGGGCCTTCGATTTTTATCACGATTATGTGTTTCGCCCATTCTTTTATCTGGTGCTTTTTCTGATGTGGGTCGTTTGGGTGGAGCGGTTTTATCTTCCTGCCAAAAAAAGAGCAAAAGAGAAAAAGGTGCTTTAAAAGACCGGATCTTTTCGTGTTTATTTGTATCCTGATGCGGGAAATTTGTTTCCTTATTTGGATTTTCATATTATCTTTGATTTCCGAATTAAAGAATAAAGATGCAAAAACAATTACGCAACTACATTCTGCGGCACAGCCATCGGTTTGTTTCACCCTGGGTCATCCTGACCATTGACCTGGTGCTGGTGATGCTGGCCTTTATGTCGGCATACCTGTTGCGTTTCAATTTTTTGCTGGATGCCACAAAGGTGGAGATGATGTTCAGGCAGATATTCATCTATGGTTTGTTCCACCTGTTTTTCTTTCTCTTGCTTAACACCCATCGGGGCATCATTCGACATACGGGGCTTCAGGACATCCTGCGGATGTTTTTAGCCGTGGTTCTGAGCTCGGGAACCATGCTGCTTTGCTGTAGTTTTCTGATGTTGGTGGTCAATTTTCAAAGCATTAATTTTTCTATATCAATAGTATTGATTGCCACAATGGCCAGTATATTGATACTGCTGCTTTTCCGCTTCAGTATCAAGGTTGTCTACCTGTCGCTTACGCGTCACCGCACCAGGCAGGATCTCGTGCTGATATTTGGCGCCGGGGAGATGGGCATCGCTACCCAGAACACCATCAACGCAACTACCAATACGCCCTTCCGGGTAGTTGGCTTTATTGATGACAGTCCGGGGAAACAGGGGAAAACAATCGGAGGTGTGCCGGTATATTCTTTTAACAAGCTTGACAAAGAATTCGTCCATAACAAAGGGGTTAGCCAGATCATCCTGGCCGTACAAAACATGCCGGCCATCCGAAGGAAGGAGATCATCGAGCACTGCCTGGCGCTGGACGTAAAGCTGCTTACCGTTCCCGGTTACAAAGACTGGCAGGACGGCCGTTTGAACGTGAGGCAGATTCGCAAGGTGAAGATCCAGGAGCTGCTGCAGCGTCCGCCAATTATGATCAACAACAGCAAATTAAATGACCACTTCATCAACAAGGTGGTGATGGTAACCGGTGCCGCAGGCAGCATCGGCAGCGAACTGGCCCGACAGATCAAAAGGCGCCAACCCAAAAAGCTTATTTTACTTGATCAGGCGGAAACACCACTTTTCGAACTCGAACAAGAGTTTATAAAAGAGGGCGACAACAACATCGAGATACACTATGTCCTCTGCGATGTAAGCCAGGAAAAAAACCTACGACAGGTTTTTAAATGCCACCGTCCGGACATTATTTACCACGCAGCAGCATACAAGCACGTGCCCATGCTGGAAAACAACCCGTTCGAGGCCCTGCGCGTAAACGCTTTTGGCACGCGCAACCTGGCCCTGCTGGCTTTTGAGTTCAAAGCTTCCGACTTTGTGCTGGTTTCTACCGACAAGGTGGTAAACCCCACAAGCTTTATGGGAGTCTCCAAACGTCTTGCCGAGATCTATATCCAAAGCCTGGGAAATTATACACACAGCAGCACGCGCTTTATTACCACCCGCTTTGGTAATGTGCTGGGATCAAACGGGTCTGTTATACCGATCTTTGAAAAACAGATTGCCTCAGGAGGACCTGTAACTGTGACGCACCCCGAAATGACACGCTTCTTTATGACCATCCCGGAAGCCTGTGAACTGGTGCTGGAAGCCAGTGTGATGGGCCACGGTGGCGAAATCCTCGTGTTCGACATGGGCGAACAGGTACGCATCATCGACGTGGCCAGAAAAATGATCAAACTCTCAGGACTGGAACCGGATGTCGATATCAACATCGTCATTTCCGGACTGCGGCCGGGAGAAAAGATGTATGAAGAGCTCTTTAGCCATAGCGAAGAAAATCTGCCCACCCACCATCCAAAAATTATGATCGCTCGCCTGGAAAGCCAGGACTTCGAAAAAACAACACGAATATTTGAGCAGATTGAGATGATGATGAGCAAAAGATCCTTCAAACACATCATTTCGGTGATAAAACAGCTCGTTCCTGAGTACCAGGTTGAATCCGAAGAACAAAAGCTCATCGGGGCCGAAAAATAACCCTGGTGTCGAAGGAAGAAGCCGGAAGTCAGAAGGAATACATTACTATTACAGGCCGGTGAAGTCCGGCCTGCATGTTTTACAACAAGAAATATTATACGGACAGCACTTGGGCTGTCCATCTCAGGCACCTGTGAAATTATAAACAGATGGAAACCTTTTCTTTGCGCAAGTTCATCACGCATCCGGGAATGGCATTGCTGTCGCTGCTGCTATGTCCCCTGATGATGCAGGCACAATGGCTCCCTGCTCCCGATCATTACGGACTGGGAGTTGCTACCCTTCTGAGTGAGGGACGCGCAGCCCCATTCTGGTTGTTGTCGAACCGGGAAGGAAAATTCCTGCCGGAAAACAGTTCAGCGGCAGCATTGGATTTGTCGCTGTTTGCTGATCCCGACACCACCAGGGCCATCAGCGTGGCTTACGGACTTGAACTCTATGGACTCATGGGGAGCAGAAATGATTTTTGGATACATCAGGCTTACGGATTGCTGCGCTACAAGTCGCTGCTGCACCTGCGTGCCGGACGATGGACGGAGATTGTTGGAAGCAAAGAGCCTGACCTGTCAACAGGTTCGGTAATCTGGTCAGGCAATACCCGACCGATGTGGAAGGTGGAAATCGCCACACCGGGATACATCGACGTGCCACTTACCCGTGGATACCTCGAAGTGAAAGGCCTGCTGTCGCACGGATGGTTTGAAGCAGATCGCCACGTAAAGGATGTGTGGATGCATCATAAAAACATTTACCTGCGACTCGGGGGAACACTCCCGGTAAATATCACCTACGGCTTTAACCACTACGCCCAGTGGGGTGGCACACCACCATCAGGAACGCCATACCCGTCAGACCTGAATGCCTATTACCGGATCTTTTTCAACCGTGCCGGCGACCCCGACGACCCGGCCACCCCCGGCGGATGGGCCATCAATAAGTTCGGAAACACCCTGGGGTCGCGCAATTACGGCATTGACCTGAACAGGGAGCGCTTTAAGGCTGGTATTTATCAACAAGATGTTTTTGAAGATGGCTCCGGACTGCGGCGGCAAAATTTTCCGGACGGGCTCTGGGGTGCCTATGTCCGCTTCACCGACGAGCGGCACCTGCTGCAAGCAGTGGTGTATGAGTTTCTGCATACGAAAGATCAAAGCGGTCCCACCCACGACGACCCCGACGGCAATGTGGTTGGAGGCAACGACAACTACTTCAACCACGGCCATTACCGCTCAGGCTGGACCTATTTCGGCTTTACCATCGGCACCCCGCTGATCACCTCACCCATACTTAACGACCCGGCTTCAGAAAGGATTACCAACAACAGAGTGCTGGCCCATCACGTCGGCATAGAAGGCTTCTTCAGCGAAACCCTCTCCTACCGCGCCCTGGCAACTTATTCACGCAACTACGGTCGCCACCCGGTACCTTTTGAGCCACCAATCGACCAGCTTAGCCTGATGCTCGAGCTGAAACGTCCCCTTCCCTGGTACGGTCTGCAAGCCGGCATAACTGTTGCCGCAGATGTCGGCAGAATGTATGGAGACAATACCGGCGTGATAATTCACCTGCAAAAAAACCTGACCCCAAAGCACTGAATCTTAAACCATCGCCCTGCACCGTTGTCCTTTCCGCCATATCCATCATCAAAAAAACAAAAAAAATGAACCTGCTCTTCATCAACACCATTGGGAAAAAGAAATTCGGCGGTGGCGAGAAATGGACAGTGGCGGCGGCGGCCGGACTGCAGGAAAAGGGGTTTGACGTGGTGGTGGCCGGACATGGCGGCTCGAAACTGCTGGAAAAGGCAGCAGCAGCAGGAGTGGAAACAACGGCATTCAATATCTACAGCGATATCAGTCCGTACTACGTGCTGAAACTTGCACACTACCTCCGCAAGCACCGGGTGGACGTGGTGATTGTCCGTCCGACCGACCTGACCGTGACCGGCCTGGCGGTGCATCTCCTGAAGCAATGCCGGCGTCCGCGTGTGCTGGTGCGTCACGGACTGCCGCTGAACCATAACATCCGCAAACACGTATGGCTGCACAACACCTTTGCCGACGGTATCATCACCAACACCCAAAGCATCAGCGACCATTATACTGCCAGGCATTTTTTTCAAGAAGGTTTCGTGACGGTGATCCACAATGGTGTGCACATCCCTGCAATGGAGGAGAACGGGGTTCACGATTTCTCCGTCCGCTTCCCGGAAAAAAAAATTGTGCTGAGCGTGGGACGTCTGGCGCACCAGAAAGGTTACCGCTACCTGATCGATGCCATCACCCTGCTGCCGAAAGAGACGGCAGCGCTGCAGTTCGTGGTGCTCGGCGACGGCAAATACCGGCAAAAGCTGACGGCCTACGCCCAAAAGCAGGGTGTCGCAGACCGGATTCATTTCGAAGGGTTTGTAAACGATGTGTGGCCCTATCTCCGGGGCTGCGACCTCTTTGTGCTGCCTTCCCTGTATGAAGGGATGCCAAATGCCGCCATCGAAGCAATGGCCGCGGCCAAACCCGTTGTCCTTACACGGGTAAATGGCGCCGATGAACTTATTCCCGACAGCAGCAAAGGAGTCCTGGTTCCCCCGCAAGACCCGTACGCCATCGCCCGGGCCATATCCTCGCTGGCCAACAATCCTGAAGCATGTCGCCAAATCGGAAATAACGCACGGCAATGGGTGGCAAAACACTTTACCCTGGAGAAGATGGCGGAAGAGATGGCAAAGGCGGTTTGAAAATCCTCAAGAGACGCCGCCTGTCGCGTCACACCATCAGCACGTGTTAACAAAAAATAACCACGGATACTTCAGAGAAAAAAGAAAAAGAACCTGCCAGGTTTGCCTCTTATTTGTAATTTTGGGTACTTTTATCAAAGATTTCACAAAACAACCCCTGTTTCTGACCAGCCACCAAAGTGGGACTCCACCAAAGTGGGACTGAGGGGGCGAAGCCGTAGGCTAAGGTTAAGGTTAAGGTTAAGGTTAAGGTTAAGGTTAAGGTTAAGGTTGAGATTGAGATTGAGGCTGAGCGTAAGCGAAGTCCCGAAAGCGAAGCGATTCGGGATTGAGGTTAAGAACGGGGTTTAGATTGGTTCTGAAGCGTTTTTAGAATTTTATTGAGTTCGTGGATAATGGTTGCATAATCTGAAACCAAGTCGCCAACGGTATCTTTTTTGAAGTAGCCAACGATTTCCCCATATAGCAGGTGGCTTTGTGCTTCGTATGCAGACCCCCGAGCAACAATATAATAAACAGATTTACCCTTGAGATGCTTGCGACCATAAGCCTCAGCGATGTTAGCCGAGATGCTGTTCGCCGAACGCCTTAATTGGGAACTCAGTCCATAATCTTCAACCCGCGGCAAAACAGAAGTGAGCTTAAAAACCTTTTTTGACAACTCCAACGACATTTTCCAAACCGGCATCTCAGAAAAACACTTATACTTCATAAAACATTACAATTATAATGACATATAAACCACCCGTGCCTTTTTTTATCTAAATAAAACACAAATATAGTATTGTTTTTTATTAATATAACAAAAAAACCAGTTAAAATTACACCAAAACACCCCCACTCAACCTTAATCTTAATCCCGAATCGCTTCCCGAATCGTAAACTCTCGGGACTTCGCTTACGCTCAGCCTCAATCTCAATCTTAATCTTAATCTCAATCTTAATCTTAATCTCAATCTTAATCTCAATCTTAATCTTAACCTTATGACTCACACTATTT
>PWNO01000107.1 GCA_003557765.1 Bacteroidales bacterium | reverse complement strand
GGGCTGTGATGGGCACCAGTCCGTCTACGCCGCCAAGGGCAATGCGTTTTTTGTTCTCGTCAAAGTCAAGGATCACGACATTGATCTTCTGGTCAAGGTCAACGATCTCTTCAGGATGGTTGATACGGCCCCAGCTAAGGTCTGTGATGTGCACCAGTCCGTCTACACCGCCAAGGTCAACGAATACACCATAGGAGGTGATGTTTTTGACCGTACCTTCCAGGATTTGTCCTTTTTCCAGCTTGGCAATGATTTCCGCTTTCTGGATCTCAAGTTCAGCTTCAATGAGGGCTTTATGAGACACCACCACGTTTTTATATTCATGATTGATCTTCACCACTTTGAAGTCCATGGTTTTTCCCACATAGATGTCATAGTCGCGAATAGGCTTCACATCAATCTGTGAGCCGGGCAGGAAAGCTTCGATGCCGAATACATCTACAATCAAGCCACCTTTGGTGCGGCATTTGACAAAACCCTGGATGACTTCATCATTTTCCTTTGCCTGGTTGATACGTTCCCACGAACGCAATGTGCGCGCCTTTTTGTGTGAAAGCACCAGCTGACCGGAGCTGTCTTCCTGGCTCTCTACATATACCTCAATACTATCGCCAGGTTTCAGATCCGGGTTATACCTCAGCTCTGCGGCAGGGATGACACCATCGGATTTGAAACCGATATTGACTACAATCTCGCGGCTGTTTTTCGACACGACTGTACCGTCAATCACCTCGCCTTCTCCGATTGACTTGAGGGTTTCCTCATACAGGCTTTCCATGCGTTTACGCTCAGTATCAGAGTACGCATCCTGTTTCTGATCCACGGCATCCCAGTCAAATTCACCGGGAACCTGCGGTTCAAAAGGGGTATCCTCTTGTACAGGCAATTCTTCGCTGCCAATGGGATGCTGGGGATCTTCAATTTTCAGCTCTTCCGTGTTGGCTTTAGGATCAATCGCCTGATCTGTGATGGTTTTCTTGACAGCCGGTTTTTCTTCCGGACTACCAGAAGCTGCATTTTCTTCAGGTTTACCCGTTTCTTTCTTTGCTTCCGGTGTACCGGATACAGGCTTCTCTTCTGGTTTACCCGTTTCTTTTTTTACTTCCGGTGTACCGGATGCAGTCTTTTCTTCCGGTTTATCCGTTTCTTCCTTAGCTTCCGGCGCACCGGATGCTGTCTTTTCATTTTCCGGCGTACCGGATGCTGCATTTTCTTCCGGCGTACCGGTTGGTTTTTGTTCTTCTGACATTAAATGATTACTTACTACTGTGGTCTCCCGGAACCGGACAGCATTTATGGATGGCCTTAAGCCGGACATCCCAGGGTATTTTGTCCTTAGGGCTAACGTTCCGAACGACCGGGTTCAACAATACAATTACAGGGCCCGCAAACGGGACTGCAAAATTAGAAAAAAATATGAAAACAGTGAACTATTAATCAGCATTTAAGCTGATTTTTCCGGTATGATGTCAAGTTGGCTGTGTACTTTATCCTTCAGCATGGCCAGGTCGACTACCTCGATCATGTCTTTAATGTATTTAAAATCAAGCCCTTTAAGGTAAACCGGGTTGATCTCTTCCACATTTTTGCGGTTTTCTTCTGATAGAATAACGGTTTTCATGCCTGCACGTTTGGCGGCAATAATTTTTTCCTTGATGGCGCCAACGGGCATGACTTTGCCACGCAGGGTGATTTCACCGGTCATGGCAACCGCTGGCCGTATTTTGCGCCGTGTAAAAGCAGATGCAAGTGCAGCAAACATCGTAATGCCAGCCGACGGGCCATCCTTTGGCGTGGCACCTTCAGGGACGTGCATATGCACATGGTAGCTTCTGAACAAAGCAGGATCAATGTGGAGGATGTCGGCATTGGCTTTCAGGTATTCAAAAGCGATCGTGGCTGATTCCTTCATCACATCACCCAGGTTCCCGGTAAGGCTCAGGCCACCTTTCCCACGACTCAGGCTGACTTCCACGAACAACACTTCACCACCCGCTTGCGTCCATGCCAGGCCTGTCATCACACCAGCAAGATCCTTTAAGATGGTTTGGTCACGGGTGTATTTCGTAGCACCCAATATGTCTTGTAAATCTTCGGTTTTTAACGATGCCGGAATCTCCTTTCCCAGGACAATATCCCTCGCCCGCGCCCTGGCAATCTTGGCAATGGTTTTCTCCAGGCTCCTGACCCCAGACTCGCGGGTGTAGTCCTGAATGATCTTTTCAAGCACCTTCTTGCTGAACTTCAACTGACTCTTTTTCAAGCCATGGGCCTCTAGCTGCTTCGGAATCAGGTGACGCTTTGCAATTTCCTGTTTTTCCTCCACGATGTATCCGCTGAGGTCGATCACCTCCATCCTGTCGCGCAGCGCTGGTTGTATACCAGACAAGGTATTAGCTGTGGCAATGAACATGATGTTCGACAGGTCAAATTCCACCTCCAGGTAATTGTCATAGAAGGTGCTGTTCTGCTCGGGGTCAAGCACTTCAAGTAAAGCCGACGACGGGTCACCACTGAATGTCTTGTAACCCACCTTATCGACTTCATCAAGCACAAAAACGGGGTTTGATGCACCGGCTTTCTTCAGGTTCTGAATGATCCGGCCGGGCATGGCACCTACATAGGTCTTGCGATGACCCCGGATTTCTGCCTCATCACGCAACCCACCCAATGACATCCTGATGTATTTGCGTCCGATGGCATGGGCGATGGATTTCCCCAATGAAGTTTTACCTACTCCGGGAGGTCCTACAAAGCAGAGGATCGGTGACTTCATGTCGCCTTTGAGCTTCAGTACGGCCAAGTACTCCAGGATCCTTTCCTTGATCTTTTCCAATCCGTAATGGTCGCGGTCAAGGATGCGCTGGGCCTTCTTCAGGTCAAAATTATCCGGGGTAAAGTCATTCCAGGGTAACTCCACCATGGTCTCCAGGTAGTTCATGTGCACAGTATATTCCATGGCTGCAGGGTTCATGCGCTGAAGCCTTGCCAGTTCCTTTTCAAACAACTCCCCCACCTGCGCTGTCCAATTCTTCTTCGAAGCTTTTTCCTTAAGATCATTGATCTGTTCTTCATGCGGATTGCCTCCAAGCTCCTCCTGAATCGTTTTCAGCTGCTGACCAAGAATATAGTCCCGTTGCTGCTTGTCAATGTCAACCTTTACCTTGCTTTGGATCTGGTTTTTGAGTTCCGCCACCTGCATCTCTCGTTTCAGGTGTTTGAGCACGGTGTTGGCACGGGTATCCACATCCGGGATTTCCAGCAGCTTTTGTTTTTCATCCACATAAATGTTGAGGTTGGATGAGATGAAGTTGACCAGAAAGACAGGACTTTCAATGTTTTTTAACGCAAAGGCAGCTTCACTTGGCACATTGGGCGACAATTTCACAATCTGGATGGCCATGTCCTTGATCGTAGATATCAGGGCACTGAATTTCTGGTCATTCCGGGGCTTATCGGGTGATTCGAAGGCCTTTACCCGCGCCATAAAATAAGGTTCATCCCGGGTCATCTCCTCCAGCTCAATCCTTTTCTTGCCCTGGATAATCACGGTGGTGTTGCCATCAGGCATTTGCAAGATCTTGATGATTTGTGCCGCAGTTCCAATGGTGTTGATGTCCTTGAAATCCGGATCTTCCACTTCTGCATCCTTTTGCGAAACCGCACCGATAATGCGCGAGCCTTTATACACTTCACGCACCAGTTTGATCGATTTGTCGCGGCTCACAGTAATCGGGATCACCACACCGGGAAAAAGCACGGTATTTTTTAATGGCAAAATGGCAAGCTCTTCGGGAATGTCTTCTTTGGCCATCTGCTGTTCTTCTTCGGTAGACAACAGCGGAATGAATTCGCTGTCGGCATCCATGTCGTCCCTGGAAGGCATTAAGTCGTGATTAAAAAGGTCTCTCATATACTACGTCAAATTGTCAGAAATACAATTATTGCAGCCATAATGTCGGCTGCCCTCAATAAAATACACATTACGTTATCCCTTTGCAAGGCCTGCAAGCCCAACAAGTATGGGTTCTGTCGCGCCGGGCATCGAAATGCAGCAACACAGCAACTCTATTACTGCAACGAACGTGCCACGACGGAGGCATGGCAGAAAAAGCTTTGTTACATAAAAAGGAAGTGGTTTAGCAGAGGGAAAAGCGTTAGCTAATTGATACGTGGCAACAGGCGGCAAACGAGTAAACACAGATTGGCAAGAACTTAAAGTATTTTGCGGTAACCCAGGGTATGTTCATACACATGTCTGAAAATCTCGATGTCGGTCTCTGTAAAGGTTTTATTTCTCCTGGCATGCATTCGTTTTGCCACGTCTACGGCCTTCAAAAAATCAAACACGGTAAGTCCCGACACACTTCCCCATGAAAAGGATGGGATGAAGTTTCTCATGAAACCCGAACCAAATATTTGTGAACTGATGCCAATTACTGTACCGGTATTGAACATGGTATTGATGCCGCATTTGGTGTGATCGCCCATGAAAGTGCCACAGAAGGTCTGTCCGGTGGGCACAAAGCTTTCTTCGGCATAATCCCATAAACGAATTTGGTCGTAATTGATTTTGAGGTTACTGGTGTTGGTATCCGCACCAATGTTGCACCATTCACCAACGACGCTGTGGCCCAGGAAGCCATCATGCGCTTTATTGCTATAACCAAAAATCACAGACGCTTCCATCTCACCACCCACTTTGGAATATGGTCCTATGGCGCTGCCACCATATATTTTGGCCCCCATTCGAACGGTCGATCCTTCGCCGACTCCTGAGGGGCCCCTCATTATAGCACCATCCATAACCATTGCATCCTTGCCAATATACACAGGGCCATCAGATGCATTGATCATGGCCATATCAAGCTTTGCTCCTTGCTCTACGAAAACCTGTTCCGGATTGATGACCTGCACATGCGAAGGCAATGGCTGACTTTCCCTGCCCTTTGTTATCAGCGCAAAATCTGCAATAATCTCACCCGGGTTCAGTACAATGATGTCCCATAGGTTGTCCAGCTTCCGGATGGTGCTGCGTGTATGCCTGGGATCCACTTCATCCAAAGCCTCCTCGGCCATATTACCAATTTCATTTGCCGGCACACGGTGTGCAATAAGGACCTCACCCGATACCAGTGTCTGGTTGGGTTTTAGCTCAGCAATCTCCTCAATCAGCGTAGCATCGGGCATCACACTGGCATTGATCAGCATATTATCGTCCTCCTTCACTAATGGGTATTTCTCAGCAAGGTACGGTTCCGTAAGTGAAGAGGTTTCCTTACCCAGCCAGGCTTCCCATTTTTCCCGGATGGTCAGTATGCCCACGCGAATATCTGCAAGTGGGCGCAAAAAGGTAAAAGGGAGCAAATGGTTGCGGGCTTTAGCGCCAAAAAGAATATAATTCATATGATATGGGTTAGATAAATATATGGGCTGCGGATTAAAAACAAGCACCCGGTCTGCTCACCACAGCAAGTTTTTTCAATACATACATTGCCGGTGCAAATATCGTACTTTTAAATCTTAAACTTATAGAAACCAGGCGACCGGAGACGCCCCGTGGGGGTAAATATAAACAAAAAAAGCCCTCGGGAAAGGGCTTTTTAAATTTTTAAGAGAAAACGCTTATTGCGCTTTTTGCTCTTTATTCAGATGTTTCTTGTATTTGGTCCTGAACTTATCCACACGTCCTGCGGTATCCACAAGTTGTTGCTTGCCGGTATAGAAAGGATGGGAAGTATGTGAGATTTCCAGCTTTACCAAGGGGTATTCTTTACCATCTTCCCATTTGACGGTATCCTTGCTTTCAGCTGTCGACCTGGTGAGAAAACTATAATCGTTGGACATGTCCTTGAAGACAACAAAACGATAATTCTTCGGGTGGATATCTTTCTTCATCTTTCTGATTTTTTATTTGCCATGCCGGGAAGCCTCAGCATTCCCGGCATAGGTCTTTTTGTTTGTTGAATCCCTTTTAAAGGACTGCAAAGTTATGAAAAAAATTGTATTCCCAAACATTTTATGCAAAGTTTTGGTTTGCAGTATGCGATCAAACAGCCTGCATCATAGATAACACAGGATAGGGGTTAAATTTTGCAGAGATGATGAAAAAGATCAAGACTTTGGCCGGCAAGCGTATCGCTGACTCGGCTTTAGTCTAATGCATTGACAACTAATCCACTGCGCAGCTTGGGCTCAAACCATGTGGTCTTCGGAGGCATGATGTTTCCGGTGTCGGCAATATCCATAAGCTGCTTCATGGTCACCGGGTACAGGGCAAATGCAACCTGCATTTCGCCACTGTCCACGCGGCGTTTTAACTCTTTCAAACCGCGAATGCCGCCCACAAAGTCAATGCGCTTGTCGGTGCGAAGGTTCTTAATGCCCAGCAAGGGCTCCAGCACAGACTTTGAAAGGATGGTTACATCCAGCACGCCAATCGGATCAGTGTCGTCGTAAGTGTGCGCTTTGGCTTTCAAGGCATACCATTCCCCATCCAGGTACATGCTCATCACATGCAAGGCATCTGGTTTATAGGCTTCGCTTCCCTTCTCTTCTATTTCAAAGTCAGCTTTGAGTTTCCCGATAAATTCTTCCTTGCTCAGCCCATTCAGGTCTTTCACCACCCGGTTGTAATCAATGATGGTCAGCTGGTCATCCGGGAACAGCACGGCCATAAAGAAGTTGTAAGGCTCATCCCCTTTATGCCCGGGGTTGTTTTCCTTCTTTTCCTTGCCCACCAGGGCGGCGGCAGCGGTTCTGTGGTGGCCATCGGCCACATAAAATGCAGGCACCTCCGCAAAATATTGTTCCAGCTTCTCAATGACCTGATCATCATCAATCATCCAGAAATGATGTCCGAAACCATCATCTGCAATAAAGTCGTAAATCGCGGGTGCTTTCACTGTTTCCGCAACAATGCGGTCGATCTCTTCCTTTTTGGGATAGGTAAAAAAGACAGGCTCTGCGTTGGCATTGGTATGGCGCACATGTTTCATCCGGTCTTCTTCCTTATCGGGTCGGGTCAGCTCATGTTTCTTGATGCGGTCATTCAGATAATCCTCTACGCCAGCACAACCTACAATGCCATATTGCGTTTTGTTGCCCCAGGTTTGTGCATACACATAATAGTTGGGTTTTTCATCACGGACCAGGTATCCCTTGTTCATGAACTTCTGGAAGTTCTCAACGGCTTTGTCGTATACCTGCTGCGAATACAGATCGGTACCTTCAGGCAACTCGATCTCCGGTTTCACGACGCGCAGAAAGGAGTAAGGGTTGTCACCTGCTTCCTCACGGGCTTCTTCACTGTTTAAGACATCATACGGCCTGGAGGCCAGTTGTTTTACAATCTCTTTTGGGGGGCGATAACCCCTGAATGGTTTCAGTATTGCCATTGCTCAATTTTATTATTTGGTTTAACTTGCTATTGGATTAACACGCAAGGCCCTTCCATCTTCATGGGTGGCCATATGCTTAATACTTTTTTGGCATTGTTCCTCAAATCCCAAGCTTTAGCAGCTGACCAGACAAGCTTGCGAGAAAAAGCGCGCATTGCCTTCTGGCTGACCAATCCGGATTCAAAGGAGGTAATCGAACTACAGCTTAAAACCCTGTTGGCCTGCATCACTGCCTGCGACAAAAACGAGCGCCGGACCTCAGGGATGGTGCCCGGCGCATCGTAATCTTTGATTATTTATTGACCTGGAAAGTGGTGTCGCCCTTCTCCAGGTAGTTAACAATCTGTGTGGCAGCTGCTATGCCCGCATTGATATTGGCTTCTGCCGTTTGGGCACCCATTTTTTTGGCGGTAAACACATGGCGGCCGGGATACTTGCTTTCAATCTCCTGGCGGCAGTCCGGGGCCACGTCCGACAAATAGCTGAAATCATCGCGCTCGCCCATAAGCTTCAAAAGGCCATCTTCATCAATAACCTCTTTCCTGGCCGTGTTTACCAGGGCACCTTTGGGGGGCATGAGCGAGAGCAAGTCATAACCAATGGATTTTTTTGTTTTCTCATTGGATGGGATGTGCAGGGAGATAAAATCACAGGTCTTGTATAGCTCCTGCTCGCTGCTGAGGGGTTTTATCCCCTCTTTTTCAATTGCTGCATTGTCGACAAAGGGGTCAAAAGCATACAATTCCATGCCAAAGCCCTTGGCAATCTCCGCAACAAACTTACCCACATTGCCATAAGCGTGAATACCCAGCTTTTTACCACGAAGCTCCGTTCCTGAGGTCCCGTCAAAAGCTTTACGCACATGATACAGCATCATGCCAAAGGCAAGCTCGGCAACCGCATTCGAATTTTGACCGGGGGTGTTCATGGCCACCACGCCTTTTTTGCTGCAGGCATCCAGGTCCACATTATCGTAACCGGCACCCGCCCTTACAATGACCTTCAGGTTTGAGGCGGCCTCAATGATGTCAGCAGTGGCCTTGTCGCTGCGGATGATCATGGCATCCACGTCAACAGCAACCTTTTTCCATTCATCCGGAGACTCGTATTTCTCCAATAGAACCGTTTCATAACCAGCCTTGTCAAGAACTTCTTTGATGCCTTCTACTGCGGCAGGAGCAAAAGGCTTCACGGTAGCTATCAATACCTTTTTCATAACATATGTCTTTTAGGGTTTATACTAAGCCCTCACCCGGCTTTATTCAAACCGGGGAAAGGTGTTCCATATCAGTCATCTGCAACTTTCACTACGTATCAGGCCATCAGGCATGCTTTTTCTCAAACTCCTGCATGACTCCGATCAGGGCTTCCACGCTCTCTTTAGGCATGGCATTGTAAGTGGAAGCACGGAATCCCCCCACAGAACGGTGCCCTTTGATGCCAACCATGCCCCTTGAGGTGGCAAACTCCAGAAACTCCTTCTCCAGATCCTGGTACTTGTCATTCATCACAAAGCAGATATTCATCAGCGAACGGCTATCTTTCTCGGCTGTGCCAACGAAAAGGGCGTTGCGGTCAATTTCATCATACAGCAGTGCCGCCTTCTCCTGGTTCATCTTCTGCATCACCTTAACGCCACCCAGCTTTTTGAGCCAGCGGAGGGTTTCCAGGCAAGCGTATATCGGCAGACATGGCGGCGTATTGAACATGGACTCCTTGTCAATGTGGGTCTTGTAGTCCAGCATGGTGGGAATGTGCCTGTCTACCTTGCCGAGGATGTCATCCCGGATGATCACGAAGGTAGCACCTGCCGGCCCCAGGTTCTTCTGTGCACCACCGTAAATGATGCCATATTTCGAGATATCGACCGGACGGGCGAAAATGTCCGAACTCATGTCAGCAATCATGGGAACAGGGCTGTCATAATCTTCGTGGATCTCGGTCCCGAAGATGGTGTTGTTGGTGGTGATGTGAAAATAGTCCGCATCCTCAGGGATGGTAAACCCTTTGGGGATGTAGTTGAAGTTCTTGTCGGCAGATGACCCGACCACATCTACCTCACCAAAAGCTTTGGCTTCCTTAATGGCCTTTTTTGCCCAGGTGCCTGTTTCCAGGTAAGCTGCCTTCTTTTTCATCAGGTTGAAAGGTACCATGCAAAACTGCAGGCTGGCACCGCCTCCCAGGAACAGCACATGATAGTTGGCAGGAATGTCCAGCAACTCCCTGAATAATGCCACAGTCTCATCCATCACGGCCTGGAAATCTTTGCCGCGGTGCGATATTTCCATTACGGACAAACCGATTCCATTGAGATCCTGCACGGCTTTTGCGGTATTTTCTTTTACTTCTTCTGCCAGAATGGAAGGTCCGGCACTAAAATTATGTTTTTTCATGATTCTGAGTTTTTTGTGAATATATGCTTAAAATGAATAAATGCCATCCTATCCTTACCGGCCGTGCTTGGGCCGAAACCACTAAGGATTAAAGTTCTTGTCCAGAAATTTAACGAAAAAAACTATACAACGAAAATCGGTTGCAAGATGCAACTTTTTTTCGGATTTCGCTACAAATATGGCAAAATTAAACCAGTAAGAAAAGGAAAACGACAAATAATTCCGACCATCACAGGGTCAGTCAGACATCCTCACATCCACGTCGCCGACAAAACGCCACCGGCCTCCATCAAAAAAGAACCCGTCAAAAATGTTCACTTCGGGCTTATAAAACTGGTAATGGCCCCGAAGTCCAGGATGCGTGGGCATAAGCCTGTCAAAGACAATCATGGGAAAAGCACCCCATCGGTTGCGGATGGGTTCATATTCATACTGAAGACTCATGGAAACCCGCGCAGAATAGACAAAAACCACGCGATACTCCTCCTCAAAGGGCTCGCCAAAAACCTGTTTGCCAAAAACAGGCTGATTGTCAACAACGTGTAGCGGCTCAATCAAGCGTTTGCGGGTCTGCGGGTTATCCCCTTTCCAGCCGAGCAGCATATAATGATCCATCCCATCCTGATGGATGAGGTCATAATAGTATGCGCCATACCAGCTGCCGGACTCGAGTGTGCCGGCCTTGTTTCTGTCGATGACATCCGTGCTGTCCTGCAACTTGATCAGTTTACCGGCCTGGCCTTCTGCCCCGGGAAACTGCACAAAACCGGCATAATGAAATCGCTGACCGGATAGCGGGACATACCAGGTGATCATCCGGAAAGTGCTGTCAGGCGCATACAATAGGGAGACGGTCCTCAGGGAGTCAAAAGGATAGAAAAATGCCTGCTTATGATGGAGAACCTCTTCAAGATAGCCGGAAAATAATTCATGATTGTGCATCCTGGCCTTGTCTCCTGAAGGGTTCGGGATCTGGTTCGCCAACACCATTAACGAGTCTTCAGCATGACGAAAAAACAAGCTGTCTGGAGCCTCTGCCGTAGCGGCATAAAACGGGTTTACAGCCAGCAGAAAAACAAGTAAAAGTGCATTTCTGATCATATTGTGAGCTTTCTGACATTCCGGTAACGCAAATTCCATGGTATTTCTTTTAATTGAAGATAAAAATATGCCTTTATTTGCATCGTGGGAAATAGTATCTTTACCTGTATTATGGATGTTTTTTCTTCAGTTCAGAAGGCCGGGAACCGCCGGCACCATATCCTGCTTCCAGTTTTTTTTAACAAAGCGGATGGTGTGAAGTAAAAGCATTTATAAAAAGCAGGTTACGAAAAATTGACGTATGCGACCGGACACAGACACCTGCATCACTTATTTTGCTAAGTTGGGGCATATATTTGCCCAAACTGCAGGGATGTTGATTAACGCATCAACGACCCGGGACCCTGACTGCAAGCGCCTTTATGAGGCGGCTGCCAAAAGCCGGGAACACAACCCCTGGTTTACGTTCCCGGAGATTAGCCGCTCGTTTTATTCGCTTTCCGCCATGCTCGAGCCCACAAAGCTGCAGCACTGGCTGAACACATACCCCGGCATTCAGCACCAGAAAAAACAAAAACGCATCGCTGTAATCATGGCCGGTAACATCCCGCTGGTGGGATTTCACGACATGCTGTCTGTTTGGCTGTCCGGAAACACCCTCCTGGCCAAATGCGCCTCGCAGGATGCCTTGCTGCCGCCTGCCATCGGGGAGATTATCGGCAGGATGCATCCATGGTTCAGGAAAAACACTGTGTTTACAAATGATTTTTCTGCAGCAGATGCGGTGATCGCCACGGGAAGCGACAACACGGCGCGTTATTTTTCCTGGCACTACGGGCACCTTCCGCATATTATCCGAAAGAACAGAAACTCGGCTGCTGTGCTTACCGGAGGAGAGTCACAGACCGACTTGCGTGCCCTTGGCGGGGATGTATTCCATTATTATGGTCTGGGCTGCAGAAACGTGACACAGCTTTTCGTGCCGGAAGGATATGCGGTCGAAACACTGGCCGAAGCATGGCAGGATTTCCAATATGTATCCGATAATAAGGCGTATATGAATAACATACGCTATCAGCGTGCCTTCTATGAAAGCACCAAAATGCCTTATCATGACCATGGCTTTTTCCTGATGCAGGATGATAGCGCCCTTGCATCACCCGTGGGTGTCTTACATTATAGCTTTTATCCGGATATGGCATCCCTGGTGCACGTGTTGCAATGCCATGACGGCCAGTTGCAATGCGTCGTTGGGCCACCGGCGTTAAAAAAGATTAAAACCGATACGGTCCCCTTAGGGATGAGCCAACATCCAAAACCCTGGGATTATGCCGATCGCATAGACACCATGGTTTTTTTGCTTCACCTCGAATAATGTCACCACATTTGTTATCAACCTAATTATCACTTATATTTGGGTGTCGAATAAGCTGGAAGAGGGTTTAGGGCAGCCACCTGAGCGATGAACTTCCAGACATTCTGACTTTTAGATATACTTAAATGAACCGAGCCATGATGACAGGAGTGCTTTTGTTTTTAATTACCCTATGTGTGTTGCCGCTGGAGGGGCATGCAGACGAGTTTTCACGGGAGCGTGAAGCCATGGTGCGTACGCAGATCCGTGCGCGTGGCATCCGCGACAGAGCGACAATTGATGCGATGCGCAACGTACCCAGGCACCTTTATGTGCACAATGTGCAACGCCGTAATGCTTACCAGGACAGGCCTTTGCCAATTGGATTCGGGCAAACCATCTCCCAGCCCTTTATCGTAGCCTACATGACCGAAATCATCGAACCCAAACCCGAACACAGGGTGCTTGAAATCGGTACAGGTTCCGGATACCAGGCAGCCGTGCTGGCCGAGATCATCGATGAGGTGTACACCATCGAGATCATCCCGCAATTAGGTGAGCAAGCGAGGGAAATACTGGATGCACAATACAATAACGTACATGTAAAAATTGCAGATGGCTACTATGGCTGGGAGGAACATGCCCCTTTTGATGCCATCGTGGTTACCGCGGCTGCCGAATACATCCCCCCTCCCCTCGTGGAACAGCTCAGGGAAGGCGGCCGGATGATCATACCGGTTGGTTCTCCTTTCCAGATACAGCAACTCATGCTGGTCACCAAGGAAGAAGACGGTCATATCAGCACGCGCAGCCTGATGCCTGTGCGCTTTGTGCCTTTTGAAAGAGCGGATTAATGAAGGGAAAGAAACTGTTGGACGTGCACCCCCGGCTGATCATCAGCCTGGGCCTACACTCTGCTGCAATCATTGCCTTTCAGCTGGCCCTGATGCAGCTCATCTCTATAGTACAATGGCATCACTTTGCCTATATGATCATCTCCATTGCCATGCTTGGCTTCGGAGCCAGCGGCACCTTGCTGGCCCTGGCAAGAGAAAAGCTTCTGCGGGCCTCAGAATGGCTGGTCCCCCTGCTGATGACCATCAGCGGACTATGCATGATGGTGGCCTTTGATGTCACACGCCTGGAAGTATTTCAGTTTGATGTCTACCTGCTGTTTCAGGAAAGGTCACAGCTGCCAATCCTCGCAGCAAATTACATCATCTTTTTTATCCCTTTCTTTGCAGGAGCCCTTGCCATTGGGATCATCTTCATTAAATACGCCGGACAAATCGGCACCTATTATTTCTCGAACCTTATCGGCTCAGGTGCAGGCGGGATCATGGTCTTGTTGCTCTTCGGACATCTCTTTCCCCAACAAATACCACCGCTGGTTGGCTTGCTTTCCGTGTTTTCCGGACTGCTCAGCATGTCTGCAAGATATCGTGCCGGACATGTCTTGCTGGCGGGTGTCGCATTACTGGTAGCGGTATTTTTGGTCCATAAGCCCGGGCATATTCCCATCTCGCAATACAAAAGCCTGGCGCAAAGCCTGAACCTTCCGGAAGCTGAGATCATTCACAGCCAACCGGACATCCACGGGCTGATAGACGTGGTGGAATCCCCGGCCCTGCGGTTTGCTCCGGCACTCAGCCTCTCCTTTACCGGAGAGGTGCCGGTAAAGAAAAATATCTTTGTGGATGGCAACTTTTACGGAGTGATCCCAAATTTTGAAAAGGGGCAGCAAAGTCACATCCTGAACTATACCACGGGGCAATTGCCCTGGGTTATGGGTGAGCGTAACCACGTGCTGATGATCAACGCCGGTGAAGGGGCACCGCTGGCACAAGCTTTCTCCCATAATCCAACGCACGTGGATGCCATCATTCCCAATGCCGGAGTTGTCAGCCTGATGCAGGAAGAATTTGCTGAAGTCAGCGGCAAGCTCTTTCTGCACGACGACCTCGAAATTCACACCATGGAAGCACGCAGCTACCTGGCTTCTCTTGAAAAAGCCGGCTATGACCTCATCGTGCTGCCGCAGCAGGAAGCCTTTGGTGGAACTGCCGGATTACACGCACTGGAGGAAAATTACACCTTGACAATGGAGTCTTTTGAACTCATGTGGGAACACCTCAGCCCGGAAGGAGTCGTCGCTGTCTCAGCCTGGACAGACTATCCGTCAAGAACCAACCTCAAACTGCTGGCCACCCTGGTACAAACTGCCCGCAACCAGGGGATCGAAGAACCCGAAGCACACCTGGCCGCAGTGCGTTCATGGGGAACCATCACATTTGTACTGAAAAAAACACCGCTTCGCGACCAGGAGATCGATGCCATTCGGGAGTTTGCCGGCAAACACTACTTTGACCCCCTGCTGCTGCCAGATATCTCGCCTGATGAAAGGCAAAGGTTCAACAGCATTGAAGATGATGATTTCTTTACCTATGTGGACAGGATTGTAGCTGGCGATAAGGGTTTTCTCGACACCTATGGGTTCATGATTCATCCGGCCACTGACAACAAACCTTATTTTTCGCAGTTTCTGAAGCTGGGCAACCTGCATAAACTGTCAGACATGTTTGGCGGTCAACAAGTACCTTTCCTCGAACTGGGTTACCTCGTTGTGATCGTTACACTGGCACAAAGCACGCTGCTGGCCCTGCTATTCATCATCCTGCCCCTGCTGAGGCTCAGGAAAAGCCGGCAGGGCAAAAGCGGGACACTGCTTTATTTCGGCGCACTTGGCGTCGGGTACATGTTTGTGGAGATCATCCTGATCCAGCGTTTTGTACTCTACTTTGGTCACCCGGTGTATGCCTTGTCGGCAGTCATCAGCACCATGCTGATCGCCAGCGGCGCGGGCAGCCTGACCTCCGGGAAAGTCCCGGCGACTCCAAAGTCACCGGCCCTCATCGGCATAATCATCACATCGATGCTCCTGTTTTACACCTTCTTCCTGACCCCCATCCTGCAAAATACCATTGCCAGCCCCATAGCTTTTAAAGTGCTGATCAGCCTCGTGCTCATAGGCATTCCTTCTTTTTTTAAAGGGATGATGTTTCCACTGGGGATACGCTACCTTTCTGGTTACGATCCAAGCCAGACGCCCTGGGCCTGGGGTATCAACGGCTCTTTCTCTGTGATCAGTACCTCGCTGGCCATGCTTATTGCAGTGGAAAGGGGTTTCATGGCCGTGATGACCATCGCGGTCATCTGCTACGCGCTGGCCTTTGCCGTATTTCTGTTTCACCGGTTGTTTTTCAAGGTTAAACGCGACACCATGAATAAGTGAAAAATGTATTAAATGAAACCTCCATGCCAAAGAATTGACACACAGGGGAATGATTATCTAATGGAGGTTTGGCTTCGCCGAGCTCGCAAAGTGCTCGGTTCATGTGACCGAAATATAAAATGATAAACATATGAAAAATAAATAATTGAAACGAGCCATGCCAAATATATTGACTCACACGGGGATGATTATTGTCGCGGGGACTTTTAGACTAAGTAGGCTTTTGGCTATTGGCAAGAAAGCCAAAAGCTAAGAGCCAAAAGCCAATACCATTCCTGTTAAAACAATAAACACCAGATAACCAATTAGCTGAAAAAAATATAAACACATGTATAATGACTGATTGCGATGATCACCAGTACGAATAACCCGCTGACAAAGCAAGTGCTTAAACTGCAGCAAAAGGCAGGCGAACGGGAAAAAACCGGTTTGTTTGTAGCGGAAGGCAGGCGTGAAGTCTCACTGGCCCTGAAGAGCGGGGTAATTCCTGCACACATCCTGGTTTGCAAAGAGCTCTACATCCCTGATAAGCAATATCCCGTGGATCTGGCTTTACATGAAAACGTACTTACTGAAGTATCGGCTGTTGTGTATGACAAGATGGCTTACCGCGGTCATGCCGAAGGGATTATCCTGGTGGGTCACCAGGTAAGGCGTACACTTTCATCGCTCATGCTAAAGCCCCCCCCACTTGTTTTGGTTCTGGAAGGCCTGGAGAAACCAGGAAACCTTGGGGCGGTGCTGCGTACGGCAGATGCCGCTGGTGTGGATGCAGTAATTTTAGCCAATGTAAAAGCCGACATGTACAACCCCAATGTCATTCGCGCAAGTCTCGGCTGCCTCTTTACCATGCAGGTGACCACAAGTCACACAGAAGAAGTCATACAATGGCTCACCGAGGGAAAGAGCTGGCCTGAAGGTAAAACACCAAAGGTTGTGGCAGCTGCATTGCAAACCGACTGCATGTATTTTGACACAGACATGCGCGGCCCCGTTGCTTTGGTATTCGGAACTGAAGACCAGGGGCTTTCAGCATCCTGGAGAAGCATGACTGGCCAGGCTGTGCGCATTCCCATGATGGGTAGCATTGACTCCCTCAATGTGGCTGCCTCCGTGGCCATCCTCACCTACGAAGCTGTTCGGCAAAGGCACATTTCATGACCTGCGTCTTTGCAGCTCTTTCCGGATCAGAAAAAGTTCACGGGAAGTCTGCCCGGCAACCGAAGTGTTCTCTTCGGCACGACGGATAAGGTAAGGCACCACCGTCTTTACCGGCCCATAGGGCACATACTTGCACACCTGGTAACCCCCGTTGGCAAGATTGTACGATATGTGATCGCTCATGCCGAGCAGCTGGGCAAAAGAAACATCTTTGTGCTCAGGCGCAATGTCCAGTTGCCTCATCAGTTCCACCACCCTGGTGCAACTGTTCTCATTATGTGTACCCACACATACGGCCCCGGCATCCAGGTTACGGATACATAGCTCAGCAGCATCGTCAAAAGCTTTGTCGGTGGCATCCTTGTCGGGATATATCGGTGACGGGTAATTCATCCTGGCAGCCCTTTCCCGCTCCTTCTCCATATAGGCGCCGCGTACGAGTTTAAACGCAGCATAAATGCCTTTTTGGCGCGCGCGACGGATGAAATCCTCCAGGTATGCCAGCCGGTCATGCCGATACATCTGCAAGGTGTTGAATATCATCGGGGCTTCTGTGTTGTATCTAAACATCATTTCCTCCACAATGTCATCTGCCACATCCTGTATCCAGCTCTCCTCCGAATCAATCATCACCGGCACCCCCTTGCTTACACCATAAGCACATACCCGGTCAAACCTTGATTTGGCCCGCTCAAAGGCTTTTGTCTCTTCAGCATTCAGCGTAACACCCGATTGCACTTTGGCCAACAATTCAAAGCTTGCCATCCCGGTTGGCTTAAACACGGCATAGGGGATATGTTGCTCTTCAGCAGCCTTGTCAATGGTAGCAAGAATTTGATCACGGGTGTAATCAAAGTCTTCTTCTCTGGATTTACCCTCTGCAGAGTAGTCGAGGATAGTCAGCACATTGGATTCTCCAAGCTGCCGGATGGTTGGCTGACAGTCATCTATGGTTTCTCCGCCGCAAAAATGGCTAAAAACAGTGGGTTTTAATGCCCAATTGACTGGAAGTTTCAAGTATAAAGCGGTTCTGAGCAAAGCTGAACCTGTTTTAACCAGCAACGGACTGCCCACCATCCGGAATAACCAATAGGCTTTTCGAAGCTTATTGTCGGATTTGTCCCGGAAAGCAATTTCTGTGTTTTCAAAAGATATCATGAATAATAACGATTAAGTAAACAATACGCAAAGATAGTTTGTGATGATGCATGTTTGATCGTATCCCCTGGTTTCTTGAACATCATGCGATAAGGCCAGATTGCAAGAGGCCAGTGCTGCCTTCATTTTTCAGACTTGCCGGGTCTGAGCATGAGCCCTAGGGGGTCTACAAATGGGCTGATCAAACCATGTCCGCTGTCTTCCGATTCTGCTTTGATGTCCTCCTCGCGGGGAACAATACTTAACACAGGCACCGTAGACTTGTCCAGGATACGTTCGGCATAATTTTGTGTGAATATCTCCTGAATACGATTGCCTTTTTCTGCCACGATCATGATCAGGTCAGCATGCACCTGATCAGCAAACCGGAGCAGTGCTTCCGGCCAGCTATAATCCGGGTTAACGAGCAGGTCAGCGGTCACGGGCACATCGTTGTTTTTGAAAAAATCGGTCACACTTTTTAAAAGTGCTTCCTTATTAATGATTTTCGCTTTATTTTGGGATGACAGAAAGCCAAAAACACGGATTCTGGCGCCAAAGAATCGGGAAAACTTTGCCGCCTGGGTAATCTTTTGGGTACTTCGGCGTGTAAAGTCTATGGGAATGACGATGTTATGATATCCCAGGTGTTGATGCCGGTCTTTAACGACGAGTGTGGGTACACTGGAAGCACATACCAGTTTATAAGGATAGCTGCCCACCAGGTGATTGATGCCTTTCTGCGTGGTCGCACCCATGACGATGAAGTCAGCTTTAAGTTCTTCAGCAGTATTACAGATTACGGATGTTACCGAACCCGTTTTCAGCATATGAGCAACATATAGGGAAGGATCGCGTGAGATTTGCTGTGTGAGCTGGATAAGCTTATGTTCTGCTTCCCTTTCCCGTTTCGTCCCTTTTTGTCTTTTGCTGATGATGTTCAGCAGAAAGATGTTGTAGCCAAAGTTTTTTGCCATGGCTATGGCATGATCAATGGCATAGGTTGACTCCCGGGAAAAGTCAACCGGTACAAGTATTGCTCCTTGTCCATGTGCATGCATATGTTGGCAGGTAGGTGAAGTGTGATAAAGTTACATTTTTTTCAGAAAAGATAGCTGTGAACCCCTCGATTTCCTGTTGCGGTGCAATAAAAAAGCGCGGAGCCCCTTTGGTGGCTCCGCGCTGATCACTATTGCCGGGCACGCAATACGTTTTATTTTATGGCCCGGTAGGAAGCTCGTAAAACAGGGGTGCACCTGGACCTATCGGCACACCAAGTACAATCCAGATAATCAGCATGACAAGCCATGCGAAAAGGAAGATGAAGGTGTAAGGCAGCATGGTGGCAATGATGGTGCCAATCCCTGCATTCTTGTCATAGCGTTCCATGAAGGCTACGATCATGGCAAAGTACGACATCATCGGTGCAATCACATTGGTGACACTGTCACCCACACGGTAGGCCAGCTGGGTAAACTCAGGTGAATAGCCCAGCAGCATGAACATCGGGATGAAGACGGGAGCCATGATGGCCCATTTTGCGCTGGCACTGCCCACGACCAGGTTGATAAACGCCGAGACCAGTACCATGGCAATCATAAGTGGGATCCTTCCAAAGCCCAGCGAGCCGATCAGGTTGGCACCATTGATGGCGAAAATCAGGCCAAGGTTGGTCTGATTGAAGTAAGCCACGAACTGGGCCGCAAAAAACACCAGGACAATATATGTTCCCAGGGTAGACATGGACTTGCCCATCCCATTGATCACATCATAATTGCTTTTCAGGGTTCTGGCTGCAATACCGTATACGATACCCAGGATAGCTGCTACCAGGAAGATGATGGCTACGATTCCACTCATGAAGGGTGACCGAAGGAGGTCGCCAGTCTCCGGGTCGCGCATGAAACCTGATCCTGGTATGGAGGACCATATGCCGCCTTCAATCGGAACAGCGCTCCAAAGCAACAGCAGGGCAATGACGATTAGCGCCCAGAAGGTGGCTCTCATGCCCCTTCGTTCATTTGACGTCAACTGTTTGATTTCTTCCGGCTGGGCATCACCCTTGTATTCACCCAAACGGGGCACAACCACTTTTTCGGTCACCCAGGTACCGATATATGCGATAAAGAAGGTGGAGACAAACATAAAGTAATAGTTGGCCGTAGGGTTAACGTTGTAGACGGGGTCAATGATGCGGGCGGCCTCTTCCGAAAGTCCTGCCAGCAGGGGGTCGATGGTACCCAACAGAAGGTTGGCAGAATAGCCGCCGGACACCCCTGCAAATGCAGCTGCGATCCCGGCAATCGGGTTTCGTCCCACAGCCAGGAATATCATCCCACCGAGGGGCACAAGCACGACATAGCCCACCTCGCTGGCTGTATTCGAAAGAATGCCGGCAAAGACGATGGCAAAAGTCAGCAATTTTTTGGGGGCGGAAAGCACCAGCAAACGCAGGCCTGTGGACATCAGCCCGCTGGACTCAGCCACGCCGATACCCAGCAAGGCGACAAGCACCGTTCCCAATGGCGCAAAAGAGGTGAAATTTACCACCATCCCAGTCATGATCATGTGCAAGCCCTCGCGGCTCATCAGGTTAAATGCAAAAACCCTTTCACCCGTGCCGGGATGTACGGCAGACACATTAAACCATGCAGCAATGCCGCTGATCACGATGATGGCCAATGCAAACATGGCAAAGAGGGTGGCAGGATGAGGCAGCTTGTTGCCAACCCTTTCAATGGCACCAAGCATCTTGTTAACAGCAGTGTTGTTCGCGTTTCCCATATATACGGAAGGTTAAAATTGAACGTAAAAAGAGGTCAAAAATAAAGAAAATCAGCCATACCATATGCCCTGATGCAATTGTTTTTCTTCCAGGGCCTGCTCAACCATAGCAATCATGCGGTCTGCACGTATGCCATTCCACTTTTTACCGGCATTGTAGTGTGGAGGTACTTCGCCGGATAAACGTTCAATGGCAATATCCGGTCTCAGCCTGGCAATAAATTCACAAACAAAGGACACATAGGCTTCTGGATCAAATAACGCAAAGTCGTCAGGATTAGTTGCATATTCGCTGGCCATGGGTGTGCCCTTGACGATTTGCAGCTGATGAAACTTGATGGTATGAATGGGTAACTTGTTGATTTCATGTACCTGTTCCAGCATTTGCACCCTGCTTTCGCCAGGCAGTCCGAATATCATATGGGCACCAGTAGTGAGGTTCCGTTTGGCGCTCATTTGGATGGCCTTAACGGAGTCAGCAAAACGATGCCCCCTGTTGATGCGTTTCAGGCTATGGTCATTGCATGATTCTATGCCAAACTCGAGCTTGATAATATGCGCTCGACTCAGTTCGGCCAGGTAGTCCAGCTTGTCTGCATCCACGCAGTCCGGGCGGGTGCCTATCACAAGGCCGGAAACGGCAGGATGGGCAAGCGCTTCCTGATACACCTCTTCCAGCCTTCCAAGGGGTGCCCAGGTATTTGAGAAAGACTGGAAATAGGCAACAAACAGGCTCGCCCTGGGATATCTTTTTTTGATAAAGCGCAGCCCCTGATCAATTTGTTCTGTCACGGATTTATCAGGCCGGCAGTATGAAGGGCTGAATGCATCATTATCACAAAAAGTGCAGCCACCCACTCCCACGGTGCCATCCCGGTTGGGACAGCTAAAGCCGGCATTGACACTGAGCTTTTGAAGCCTCGTGCCGTATTGCTTGCGCATCGCATCAGTCCAGGAATGATATCTTCGCTTGTTACCCCAGGGAAACATGTAATGCTACCTGTTTTGTTCTTCTTTCATCACAGCCTGCAAAGAAACAAAAATAAATCCAATGCGCGTATTCTCAAAGGCTTGAGGTCAAAGGAAAGCAGCGGTAATTTTGCGCTTGGCCAAAATATGCTTACCTTTGCCGGACAAAATCCACGGTTACAATCACATGCACATTTTAGACATTTTGGTGTTCGCCTTGTATATGATGGGGGTGATCGGTATTGGTATCTACTTCCTCATTCGTAACAAAGGCGTAGACGATTTTTATGTGGGAGGACGAAAAATTGGCAGCGTGCACGTTGGCTTGTCTGTGGTGGCTACCGATGTCGGCGGAGGTTTTTCAATCGGATTGGGTGGACTGGGTTTTGTGATGGGTCTGGCCGGCTCATGGATGCTCTTTACCGGTCTGGTAGGCGCCTGGCTGAGCGCCGTGCTGCTCATTCCAAGGGTGAAAAAGCTCGAAGCCACCAAAAAATTCTATACATTTCCACAGTTCCTGGGAAGTTTTTACACACCACGCGTTGCACTACTTGCAGGAATCATTTCAGCGATCGGCTACCTGGGCTTCACCAGCTCCCAGGTGCTTGCCGGCGCCATACTTGCGGAAGCGACCTTCACCCCGGTACTCGACAGGCAAACCGCCCTGATCATCATGGGCATCATCGTAATTGTGTACACCTCCATGGGGGGGATCAAAGCGGTCATTTACACCGACACCATCCAGTGGATCATCCTGATGACGGGACTGATCTTTATCGGGATACCCATTGCCTATTATAGCGTAGGCGGAATGACCGGCATCCGGGAAGTCTTGCCACCAGAATATTTTAGTCTGGCCAACATCAGCTGGCAACAGATCCTGAACTGGGCCGTGACCATCATTCCCATCTGGTTTGTGGGCATGACCCTGTATCAGCGCATCTACGCATCGCGCGACAGGAAGCAGGCCCAGCGGGCCTGGTACATCGCAGGCCTTTTTGAGTGGCCAATAATGGCTTTTATGGGTGTGCTGCTGGGGCTCTTTGCCAGGGTCGCCATCGCCCAGGGCATGTTTGAATACATCGGGCTTACCAGTGCAGCCGACATCGACAGCGAACAGGGCTTGCCACTGCTTTTGCGCACGGTATTGCCGGTGGGCCTGATGGGGCTCATGATGGCAGCATATTTCTCAGCCATCATGTCCACCGCCGACAGCTGCCTGATGGCCTCCAGCGGCAACTTTCTCACAGACATCCTGACCCGGTGGTTCAAGGTGCCGGAAGGCAGAAAGGCATTCCTGCTTGTATCACAAGGGCTTACACTCATCCTGGGCACCATCGCCCTGCTGCTGGCTTCGGTGATGCCAAGCGTGCTTGACCTGATGCTGCACTCTTACGCTTTCATGGTCTCTGGCCTTTTCATACCCGTTATCGGAGCCCTCTTCCTGAAAAAGGCGCATTCCACAGCCGCATTCTGGTCGATGATCCTTGGCGGCGGTACCACATTTACCCTCATCGCAGGCGAATGGGATCTGCCCCTGGGGCTTGATCCAAATATATTTGGCATTACTATTGCGGTAATATCATTTTCATTGATTAACTTTAGCATTAACCTGAAAAACAAAAACTGATATGGAATACACCTTTTACACACCATCGGACAAGGCTTCAGAAAAAACTAAAAAAGAGATCGCCGACTTTCTTTATGAGCACCTGGACGAATTTGGCGATGAGCACCAGTATATCATGAACTGCATCAACTTTGCCCTTGACGACAAGGAGAAGTTTGGCGGCTTCATCCTGGAAGCCCGCGAAGACGATAAAGTGGCAGGTGCCGTAATCATCAACAAGACCGGCATGGCCGGCTACATCCCCGAAAATATTCTTGTCTATATTGCGGTGCATAAGGATTACCGCGGCAAGGGTCTTGGCAAAGACCTCATGCTTAAGACCTTCGACAAGGCTGAAGGTGACATTAAGCTGCACGTAGAACCGGAAAATCCGGCCCGTTTCTTGTATGAGAAACTGGGATTCACAAGCAAGTACCTTGAAATGCGGTGGACCCGCTAAACATATCAACCATGGCAGAAATAGCAATCAGCCGGAAGAAGCTGGAGCACAATTATCAGTTTCTCGAAAGGCTGTTCGACAAACACAATATCCGTTGGGGTATCGTGACAAAGCTCCTTTGCGGCAACCCCATGTACCTGAAAGAAATCATTGGGCTGGGGGCCAAGGAGTTGATGGATTCCAGGATATCCAACCTGCGTACCATCAAGCGCATTGACCCCGACGTCAAAACCATTTATATCAAACCTCCGCCCCGGCGAAGCATCAGGAGCGTAGTCAAATACGCTGATGTAAGCATGAATTCGGACCTCGAGACCATGAAACTCATTTCCAAGGAGGCGCAGAAGCAGGACAAGCTGCACCAGGTCATCATCATGGTGGAAATGGGCGAATTGCGTGAAGGGGTCATGGGCGATGAACTTGTCGATTTCTATGCGAAGGTTTTTGATCTTCCCAACATCGAAATCCTGGGTTTTGGTACCAACCTCAATTGTTTGTATGGCGTGATGCCTTCACGGGATAAGCTCATCCAGCTCAGCCTTTACAAGCAAATCGTAGAGGTGAAGTTCAACCGGAAGATCCAGCTGCTCTCAGGCGGCACATCCGTAACCATACCCATGCTGGCCAAAAAACAGGTGCCCCCTGGCCTGAACCATTTCCGCGTAGGCGAAACCCTCTATTTCGGAGCAAACCTGTGGACCGGAAAGACCATCAAAGGCATGCGGGATGATGTGATCACCTTCAAATCTGAAATCATTGAGCTCATTGAAAAGCCCATCGTGCCGGAAGGCACCTTGCAGGAAAATCCATCAGGAGAATCTTTTGAGATCAACGCGGAAGACTACGGCAAGACATCCTGGCGTGCGTTGCTGGATGTCGGCCTGCTCGATATCAGCCCTGACTTCCTGATCCCTGTGGATCAGGATATGGAGATGGCCGGTGCAAGTTCTGACATCCTGGTGATTGACCTGGGTAAAAACCCCCGGAAATATCAGGTGGGTGACTTTATCAAGTTCAAGCTCAAATACATGGGTGCACTTCGCCTGTTTAACTCCGATTATATCATTAAACGGTTGGAGGATTAGTCCGGCATGAACTGCAAAAAAAGCCGGC
>PWNO01000019.1 GCA_003557765.1 Bacteroidales bacterium | reverse complement strand
CTAGAATGACCCCTGAGATCAATGCCGGTTCAATGGCAGACATCGCCTTTCTCCTGTTAATCTTTTTCCTGGTTACCACAACCATGGATGTAGATACAGGTATTAACAGGATGTTGCCACCTCCCATTGATCCCAATGCACCAGAACCGCCTCCGGTAAGGGAGCGAAACGTGTTTGTCGTCCTTGTGGACGCACAGGACCGTCTCCTTGTCGAAGGTGAACCTGGTAACATCAACACACTCAGAGAAAGAGCAAAAGAGTTTTTGTTAAATGAAGATAGAAGCCCCAACTTGCCCGATTTCGAGGAGCGTTACATAGAGCTACTCGGGGATGTAGAGGTGTCGAGGGGGGTTATCTCACTTCAGAACGACAGAGGCACATCGTACGAAATGTATATTGCCGTCCAGAATGAGCTCGCTGCTGCTGTACGTGAAATCAGGGACGAATACTCACGGCAGTATTTCGGACGGGCTTTTCGTGACCTGAGAGACGAAGCCCAGGTAACCGCCATCAGGCAAAAAGTGCCTATGGCCATTTCTGAAGCTGAACCAAAAGATATAGGAGGGTAAACATATGTCAAGATTCAAAAAAGAAGGCGGTAAGAAAACGCCAAAAATCAACACAGCATCTTTGCCCGACATTATCTTCATGTTGCTGTTTTTCTTCATGGTAACAACCGTGATGAGAGAAACCACACTCTTCGTAAGAACGGCGCTTCCCTCGGCTACTGAAATTCAGCAGCTGGAAAGGCGCTCTCTCGTAAGCTTCATCTATATCGGTGAACCCATCCAATCGCACATCTTTGGTACGGAACCGAGAATACAATTATACGATTCCTTTGCAACAGTTGACGATATTGCATCGTTTATAGAAGCCGAACGTCAGGCCACAGCTGAAGCAGAAAGACCCCTGATGACCACATCGTTGCGGGTTGACAGGGATGCTAAAATGGGAATCGTAACAGATGTAAAACAAGAGTTGAGGATGGTTAACGCCCTCAGGGTGAACTACTCCACCATGCGTGGAGAAGTCGCCGGCATGAGATAACCAGACATTCAACCCCATAAACTTAAAAAGCCAACGGGCCATTACCCGTTGGCTTTTTTTGTTCGCCCATATTTTGCTCAATATGCGCCCGATGACGCTCCGGAGAACTAAATGTAGGTATCTCCAACTTTGAGCCTGATGTCATTAACGATCTTCCGGATCTGCTGCTCATCAGACTTTTTGCATATCAGGAGGGCATTGTCTGCCTCCGATACGATATAATCATCCAGCCCCTGAATCACAACAAGCTTTTCCTCAGGAATGCTCACAATACAATTACTGCTTTGATACAACATGGCATTTTTCCCTGTGATGGCATTGTTTTGCTCGTCTTTCGGACGCGCATCAAAAAGTGCACCCCACGTGCCTAAATCGGACCAACCCAAATCAGAAACAAATACATACACATTATCCGCTTTTTCCATGATGGCATAATCAATGGATATGCTCTTGCAAGCAGGATAAGCAAAGTCCATATAAGGTTGTTCGTCCGGCGTGTTGTATTTACCCAAAGCCTCCCGGAAAATATAGCTGATCTCCGGCTGATACTGTTCAAAAGCACTCATGATGGCTTCTGCAGACCAAATGAAGATGCCGCTGTTCCATAAAAAATCACCACTTTCTAAAAAACTTTCAGCTAACTCCTTATTTGGTTTCTCTGTAAAGGTTTTTACTTTTTTCAGGCGAACACTTTCCGGGTATGATGAATCTTCCTGAAACTGAATGTATCCGTAACCAGTGTCAGGCCTGCTTGGCGTAATGCCCAATGTAAACAATCTGTTATTTCGGGGTGCTGCATTAAGCGCAGATCTTATGATGTCCTGGAAAACAGCTTCTTTCAGAATGATGTGGTCCGAAGGTGCCATTACAATGTTTGCCCGGGGATTCAGATTATATAACTTATACACTGCATAAGCAATACACGGTGCAGTATTTTTCCTGGCAGGCTCACAGATCACCTTGTCCTCAGATAGCTCCGGAAGCTGATCCAACACAAGCTTCTTATATTTCTTATTGGTGACAATAAAAATGTTGTCTTTGTCACATACAGGAAGAAAACGCTCAAATGTTTGTTGCAACAGTGTCTTTCCAGTACCAAGAATGTCTATAAACTGCTTTGGACGTGATTCGCGGCTTAACGGCCAAAACCGTTCGCCTACGCCACCTGCCATGATCACTACGTAATTGTCTTTATTCATCTGTTTATAATTTTTATATTTCGGTAAGATAAACCGAGCACTTTGCGAGCCCGGCGAAGCCAAACCTCCATTAGCTTAATCATGCCGATGTTTCATCAGCATTACCCTGGCAGCCCCGTGAATAAGAAAACGGCGCCGCGTGTCCTCACAGCGGCAAGCGTACCGTGTTCTTAACTTTTCCGCTTTACGAAACATACGGCCATTACCTGTTTTAAAAAGCGCACCCTCGGGGATCTCTTCAAGAAATAGCCACCCGTCAGCGATGCCTTTAGTACGGGCCTTTTCTTTTCGGTCAAAGTCGCGCAAAACCCTGGCCACAGACATATCTGCCACGCCCAATGCTTTCACGCGATAACTGTAGGCCATCAAAGGAGCCTGAAGGCGGTGATGGAAAAACCCACGCTCAAGGCCATCACGTATATAGGTGCCATACTTATGCTTCCACGCTTTGCCGTGGGGGCGGCATGCATGACCATGCTGTTCAAAAACGCGAAGGTGAGCCAGCTCATGAAGGAATACCAGCAAAAACTCATATTTATTCAGGTTGCCGTTTATGCTCATTTTATGTGGGCATCCATTTCTGGCCGGTTTGAAGTCTCCCAGCTTCGTCTGACGCTGCCTCGTGATCCTGAGTTTTATCCGGTGATCAGCGATCAGGCCCTTCACATATTCGACCGCATTGGCGGGAACATGTGCAAGTAACAAATCATTTGGTGCGCTGTGCATGACGAAATGCAGTCTCTTGATTTACCAGAAATGTTGCATCCCCGGCCATCTTTGGGATGTCATGGATCTCCGGATAGGTTAACACATTATTTTGCAAAGCAGATGTGGCGCGATCGCTCGCGTAACGGCACGGGCAATCATTACGGCGAAGGACAAAACAGGAGGATAGCGTAAAACACAACAAAACACCTCCGAGCAGAAAACTGAACATTCGTTTGTCGGGACACATGAAAATGAGGCTCTACGTTTCCATTGCAACCTTGGATCAAAAGTAATAAAAATCCCCCGCCTATAACATGTTAAGCACATATTGTTCTTTTCCATCGGCAAAATATAAGTAATTTAGCTGTCCGTAAGCAAAGAAGCATGAAGCTCTTCTACCACATTGGCAAATACTTTATTCTGCTTTGGATGATCATGCAAAAGCCAGAGCGGGCCTCCATATACCGAAGACAAATCATTGCGGAAATGGATTACCTTGGGCTCGATAGCCTGGGGATCGTAGCCATTGTATCTGTTTTCATGGGTGCTGTGGTGACCATCCAAACGGCATTTAACACAGATCACCCCCTCCTGCCCAGCTATGCAATAGGGTTCGCCACCCGGCAGGCAATCATCCTGGAGTTTTCTCCAACCGTGATCAGCCTCATTCTGGCAGGTAAGGTGGGCTCCAGAATCGCTTCGGAGATTGGCACCATGCGGGTGACGGAACAAATTGATGCCCTCGAGGTCATGGGCGTGAATGCAGCAAGCTATTTGATCTTACCTAAGATCATTGCCCTGGTGATCATCAATCCGGCATTGGTCGTCATCAGCATGTTTCTGGGTATCTTTGGAGGCTATGCGGCAGCAGGGCTTACGGATGTTGTACCATTAAGCAATTTTATGTATGGCATTTTGTTTGAATTCTCGCAATTTGACATCTTCTATGCCATGATTAAAACTGTCGTATTTGCCATCATCATTGCCTCCGTTGCCGGATATTTTGGCTTTTACACCCGCGGTGGTGCATTGCAGGTGGGACATGCCAGCACGAAAGCAGTTGTTTTCAGCAGCATATACATCATTTTGTTTAACCTGATACTCACACAAATTCTTCTTGCATGATCCGGGTCGAAGCCATATGGAAATATTTTGAGCGCCAGCCGGTGCTTCAGGATGTGTCTTTGCAGTTTGAAAAGGGCAAGACAAACCTGATCATTGGCCGCAGCGGATCCGGAAAGACGGTGCTGATGAAGTGCCTTGTCGGCCTGCTTGAGGCAGATCAGGGAAAGATCTTTTATGACGACCGCGACTTTTCTGCCATGCATTTCAAGGCCAGGAAAATGATCCGCAAGGAAATGGGCATGCTGTTTCAGGGAGCCGCGCTTTTTGATTCCTTGACGGTGGAAGAAAACATCACTTTTCCACTCAACATGTTTGCCACCATGTCGCGCCAGGAAAAACGGCATCGGGTAGATTTTTGCCTGGAACGCGTGAACCTGGGTGCCGTGCATCATCTGCTGCCTGCCGAGCTGAGCGGGGGAATGAAAAAACGCGTGGCAATCGCAAGAGCCATCGCCATCAAACCCAAATACCTGTTCTGCGATGAACCCAACTCAGGCCTGGATCCCCCCACTGCCATCCTGATCGACAAGCTTATCAATGAAATCACCCATGACTTTCAAATGACAACGATAGTGAACACCCATGACATGAACAGTGTTATGGAAATAGGAGACTCTGTGGCCTTCATCCATGAAGGTAACCTTTGGTGGACAGGCAGCAGGGAGCAAATCCTGCATACCGGCAACAAAGAACTTAACCATTTCGTTTATGCCACAGAGCTTATGCGGACTATTCAGAATAAAACGCCCCAGGAATCATGATATTATTGATCAAACTTATCAGGGAAAGTGCCATTTTTGCCATTACATCCGTACTGGCGAATAAATTGCGCACGGTACTTACACTGCTTGGCATCACCATTGGCATCTTTTCCATCATAGCAGTATTCTCCGTGGTGGATTCGCTGGAGCGGCAGATCCGTGCGAGTATTGCTTCATTGGGCGATGATGTCATTTATATTCAGAAATGGCCGTGGCAGTTTAACCAGGATTTTGCATGGTGGGACTATGCAGCAAGGCCGGTGCCTGAACTTGGCGAACTTGATCAGGTACAAAGTCGCTCTCAAACGGTCGAAGCATCCGCTTTTCTCGCCTCCACGACCAGACAAGTAGAACACCTTGGTGCAACCGCAAATAATGTCAGCATCCTCGGGGTGTCAGCCGATTATGACCAGGTACGCAACTTTGATCTCGCCGATGGCCGGTTTTTCACAAGCATGGAATCATCAGCAGGCAGAAACGTGGCCATCCTGGGGTATGACCTGGCCGAAAACCTTTTTCCCGGCATGGATCCCATAGGAAGAAACATCAGGGTGTTTGGTCAATATGCCTCCGTCATCGGGGTGTTCGAAAAAGAAGGCATGATGAATTTTGGCAACAGCCACGATGAGTCCGTTGTTATCCCGGTCAACTATATGAACCAGTTTATCAATGTCAACCAGGATCGCCATGGACCGTTTATCATGACCAAAGCCCTTCCGGGAATCAGCAATGCCGAAATGATTGATGAACTGACCGGTGTGATGCGTGCCATCAGGCGGCTCCCGCCGGGAGCAGACAATAACTTTTCACTCAATGAAACCAGTCTGCTCTCCGAAGGCTTTGATGATCTCTTTGCTATTATTACCTTAGCGGGCTGGATTATCGGCAGCTTTGCCATCCTCGTCGGAGGCTTTGGCATTGCCAACATCATGTTTGTCTCTGTGCGTGAACGCACTAGCATCATCGGCATTCAAAAAGCGTTGGGAGCAAAGAAGTCCTTTGTCCTCGGACAGTTCCTTTTTGAGGCTGTCCTCCTGAGTGTGATGGGTGGCACAGTAGGACTCCTCCTGGTATATGGAGGCACAGCAATCGTATCCAACATATTCGAGTTCGATTTCATGCTGGGATTCGGGAACATCCTCCTGGGAATCAACGTGTCGGCAATCATTGGCCTGGTTTCCGGATTTGTTCCGGCCTGGGCAGCCGCCCGCCTGGATCCGGTGGAAGCCATCAGAAGCACAGGATAAGGCTGCTGCAGCATTATATCATGCCCGCCTGTGGCACAACCAGGAATCAAAAAAAAAGCTTTTTCAGAATCATACCAATGAACCGGACCAGCCAAATGTATTTACAAACAACACATTTGGCTGTGTATGACGAGTTTCCGTCCAGGCAAAGCAGACATTTAGACCAACATAGTAAATTGCAATATAAACAGATATACCTATCGACATGAACAACAAAAAAGTAATGCTGATCATACTTGATGGATGGGGCAAGGGAGATGAAAACAAAGCGGATATCATTCATCATGCCAATGTGCCGTTTACCAAAAGCCTTTACAAGTCCACACCGCACACGCTCCTCCGAACATCCGGTGAAGATGTCGGACTTCCTGAAGGACAGATGGGCAACTCGGAGGTTGGACATCTCAACATGGGTGCCGGACGAATCGTTTACCAGGACCTGGTAAAGATCAGTCAGGCAGTCAAGGATAAGTCTTTCCTTGAGAATGGAGTGCTCAGGAAGGCTTTCCGTTATGCCAAAGCGCAGGATAAAAAAGTACATCTCTTTGGCCTCGTATCCGATGGCGGCGTGCATAGCGCCATGGACCACCTGTATGGCCTGTGCGACATGGCCAAAGAAATGGAGGTGGGCAAGCTTTTCGTACACGCCTTTACTGACGGCCGCGATACGGACCCGAAAAGCGGAAAGGGCTATATCCGGGATCTGGAAGCGCACCTGGAAAAATCTGCCGGTAAGATAGCGACGGTCTGCGGCAGATATTATGCCATGGACCGTGACAAGCGTTGGGACCGGATTAAAATTGCTTATGACATGCTGCTGGAAGCGAAAGGGACATACCATAAAAGCGCCGAAGAGGCTATCCAGGCATCCTATGATGAAGACGTGACAGATGAATTCATCAAACCCAGGGTGATCACTGGTGATGACGGGAAGCCCCTGGCAACGGTTGAGCCTGATGATGTGGTCATCTGCTTCAACTTCCGTACGGACCGTTTGCGGGAAATCACCACCGTGCTCACGCAGCAGGACATGCCGGAGCACGGGATGAAAACCCTGCCCCTGCATTATGTGACCATGACCGAATATGATAAGACCTTCAAAGAAGTTGAGGTGGCCTTTGGCAAAGAAGACCTGAAAAATACCTTGGGAGAAGTGCTGGCCAAAGCGGGCAAAACGCAACTTCGCATTGCAGAAACTGAAAAGTATCCGCATGTCACCTTTTTCTTCAGCGGTGGCCGTGAAGAGGCTTTTGAGGGGGAAGAAAGGGTCATGATCTCTTCTCCAAAAGTGGCCACGTATGATCTGCAGCCGGAAATGAGTGCCCCCGAAGTAAAGGATGCCGTCATCAAAGAAATTGAAAGCGGAAAGCACGACTTCATCTGTCTGAACTTCGCCAATGCCGACATGGTTGGACATACCGGTGTGCTGGAGGCCATCCGCAAGGCCGTGGAAACCGTGGATGCTTGCCTGAGAGAGGTGGTGGAAGCCGGACTGACCAGCTACTACAGCATGATCATCACCGCCGACCATGGCAATGCCGACTATGGATTGAATCCAGACGGTTCACCCAACACGGCACATACCACCAACCCGGTGCCCTGCTGGCTGATCGACAATGATTATAAGACGATTAAGCCCGGCAGGCTGGCCGACCTGGCACCGACCATCCTGCATATGATGGGAATAGATGCCCCGGGAGACATGGAAGGCCATGTGTTGGTAAAATAGCATTTAAGCAATATCCGCTCAGCAAAATTTTCCCGACAGGCACTTTTCTGCCATGCGATGCTTTTTCCTATCCAACAAGTAAGAAAAACTGACGCAGCTTATTTAATATGGGCCTGTAAGAGGGCGTGCAACCTGGGATACCGCCTCAAAGCATTGTCAATAAAGAGTTTTTAATTATTTTTGCTTACAGGTGCGATCTCTGTTAAACAAACCCTTTATGCGGATGACCATGAATGTGTTGAACAAACCTCATGACATTTCAGAAGATTTTCATGCATTTGAAAATACGTTTTATCTTGCTGAGCAGCTTGCGGCATTTGATCCCGTGAGCGGCCACGGGAAAATCACCTACGACAGGCACGCTTATACAACCCTGCTTTCGTTTAACAGCATGGACGTGCAATTGGAAGAAACAAAGCCGAAAGAGTTTCCTCCGGATGAATACGAGGTATCACCTACGCTCCCCTTCAGTGTCGAATTCATTTCTTCACGAACGGTGCGGCTTCGGTTTGCTTCAGGAACGGAAGCTCCCGGACAGGAAATCAGGTCTTCTCCTATGTTGGTTCATGATGGCAAACAAGCCAGAGATGCCTGGGAACACATGGAGACAGACGAGGCACACCGGTTTTAAGGCAAGCATGGGAGCCTGACCATATATAAACAACCCTGGCGCCTGGAGTTTGCTGATGCCAATGGCAAAGTCCTTACCAACAGCTGTCATAAGACCGACAATGCCACGACGTTTACTCCGCTGATGCCTTTTGGCTGGGTCCGCCGCATCTCTGATTATGCCCGCCACTTCAGTGCTGCATTCAACCTTCATCCGGCAGAGAAAATATTCGGGTACGGAGAATTCTATACAGAGCTGAACAGGCGAGGGCAGAAACTCCATCTTTTTACAGACGACGCCAGGGGCTCGCAAAACGAAAAAAGCCATAAACCCGTTCCGTTTTTCTTAAGCAACAGGGGTTATGGCATGTTTGTCCATACCCCAGCGCCCATGACATGTGATGTGGGGAAATATTATGGCGGCCTCCATTCGCTTTTCGTAGGTGAAGATGTGCTGGACCTTTTTATCTTTCTCGGGGAGCCGCGCGACATTCTGGATGAATATACCAGCATTACCGGCAAAGCACCAATGCCCCCATTATGGTCTTTTGGATACTGGATGAGCCGCATTACCTATTACTCAGAACAAGAAGGCAGGGAGGTGGCCCAGAAGCTCAGGGAACACAAATTACCTGCCGATGTGATCCACTTCGATTCCGGCTGGTTCGAGACCGACATCCGTTGCGATTACGAATTTTCTCCATCCCGTTTTGATGATCCCCAAAAAATGATCCATGACCTGAAGGGGATGGGTTTCCGTGTGAGCCTGTGGCAGCTCCCTTACTTTGTGCCAAGAAATAAACTCTACCAAGAAATCTATGAAAAGAGGCTATATGTTCATGATGGGAAAGGAAACAGCCCGTATGAAGACCTCATCCTGGACTTTACCAACCCGGCAGCAGTAGAATGGTACAAAGAAAAACTCAGTGCACTCCTTCGCATGGGCGTATCAGCGATCAAGGCAGACTTCGGTGAAGCAGCTCCGGTTCAGGGCATCTACCATAACGGCAGCAACGGATATTATGAACACAATCTCTATCCCAACCGCTATAATCAAGCGGTGGCAGACATCACCAGGGAGATCACCGGAGAACATATCATTTGGGCACGAAGCGGATGGGCAGGTAGTCAGCGCTATCCGGTACATTGGGGTGGCGATGCCTGTACTTCAGACACCGGAATGGCCGGCGTGGTTCGTGGTGGCCTCAGCATCGGGCTCTCAGGCTTTTCATTCTGGAGTCACGACGTGGGAGGTTTCGTTGCACAAACCCCTGAAAACCTGTATCATCGATGGATGGCCCTGGGCGTCCTCACTTCGCATACACGAAGCCACGGCCAACCTCCGAAAGAGCCCTGGGGCTATAGCGAAACATTGGTGAACCAGTTTCGCAATGCATTGAACATGCGTTACCGGATGATGCCATACATATATGCGCAAGCTAAAGATTCGTCTGACAAGGGACTCCCCATGATGCGCGCGCTATTCGTGGATTACCCGCAAGATCGGGGGGCCTGGGATATAGACGACCAGTACCTGTTTGGCAGTGACATCCTGGTGGCCCCAATGTTTGAAGATAATGCTTCCCGTGACGTATACCTGCCGGGTAAGCACAAGTGGATTAATTACCAGTCGGGAGAGGCATACACCCCGGGATGGAACCACATCAAATCAGGCGAGATGCCTGTGGTTATCCTGGTGAGGGACGGCGCTGCAATACCCCATATAAGCCTGGCTCAGTCGACAGCAGAAATGGATTGGTCCTCACTGGAGCTGATGGTTTTTTCCGAAGACAACAAGAAAGCAGATGCCCGGATATACCTGCCGGGAGATAACACCCTGCAAAACCTGGAAATAACCATCACCAACGGGACTTGTGAACTTAAGGAGAACCCGTATAAGGGACGGGTGTCTTTCGCTTTGTCCCGCCAAAAGAATGCGCATATATGACCAGGAAACAGGAATTCGAGAAACTCGTTAAAGGTGAACGAATGCAGAAGACGCTGTTTTCACCGATACTGATGCATTTTGCCGCAAGGCACATTGGCAAAACCTATGGTGCATTTGCCAGTGATCATAACGTGCTTGTGGAAGCCAATTGTAAAGTACTGGAAGATTTTGACATGGATATGGTTTCGCTGATATCTGATCCCTATCGCGAAGCATCCGCCTTTGGTGCCGAAATCCGTTTTATGGACGAAGAGGTTCCCCGGTGCCTCACCCAAGTGATTCAGGATGATGAAGACATAGAAAAGCTGGAAATTCCAGATGTCTACGCACACGAAAGGACACGCGACCGGATCCTTGGAGCAGAAGCCTACACCTCCATCCTGAAGGGAAAGGTCCCGGTCATCGGTTGGATAGAAGGGCCCCTGGCAGAAGCCTGTAACCTGATGGGCATCACCGAAATGCTGATGCACCTGATGATGAACGAAGATGCTTCGGAACAGCTGCTCGATAAGTGCCTGGCAATGGGAAAGTCGTTTGCCAAAGCACAGATAGAAGCAGGCTGCCACATCATCGGGATGGGTGACGCCGTATGCTCTCAGATTGATGCTGATACCTACAACCGTTTCGTTAAGGATCGTCATGCAGAGATCATTCGATACATCCATAACCTTGGCGCCCGCGTCAAGTTGCATATATGTGGTAACATCACACACTTGCTGCCCTCACTGAAGGATATTCATGCAGATATTGTCGACCTCGACTGGCAGGTGGACATGGCTGCTGCCAGAGAGGTGCTGGGTGCTCAAACCATCCTCTGCGGAAACATCAACCCGGTAGTCATTCAGGACCGAAGCCCTGATGAGGTGTTTGTACTTACGAAAAAACTGGTGGAACAACAAAAAGGACAACGATTCATTTTATCCGGGGGATGTGAGATCACGGTCAACACTCCACCTGCTAATCTGCTGGCCATGCGCAAGGCCAGCTTGTAATGAAGGATACTATGGAAGAACTGCTGCAACACATTGCATACTGCATCGAATATGGGAAAATAAACATTCAGTCGCCGTTTCCTCCCGACATGAAAGGAAAAAAAGGCGCTGATGAATACACCAGGGAGGCTCTGGATGCAGGAATTAGTCCGCATAAGGTACTTACCGAAGGCTTGATGACAGGGATGGACAAGGTGGGGAAAAAATTCAGGGAAAACAAGGTATTTGTCCCCCAGGTGCTGATGTCGGCAAAAGCCATGAATACTGCCATGGAACATTTGATGCCGTTCTTTTCATCAGGCGACATTACCCCGAAAGGCACCTTTATCATCGGAACAGTGTTCGGTGATCTCCATGACATTGGGAAAAACCTGGTTGCCATGATGCTCAAGGGTAATGGTTGGAAGGTCATAGACCTGGGCATGGATGTGGCTACTGACAAGTTCCTTGAAACACTTCATGCCCATCCCGATGCAGTTGTTGGCCTTTCGGCTTTGCTAACAACCACGATGTCCAACATGCAGCAAATTGTCAAACGGATCAAGGAAGAAAAGCCAGCAACGTTGGTTGCTATTGGCGGAGCCCCTGTAACCCGGGATTTTTGTGATAAGATCGGGGCCGACATTTATGCTCCAGACCCGCAGGGATTGCTGGAAGAGCTTGAAACAGCATGTTAAATGTATACCCATTTAACCATGAATCAATACCAGGAAACGATGACAGGTAAAGAGAGGATACAAAAGGCCATGCGCCGTGAAAAAACTGACAGGATACCTTGGGTCCCGTTTGTTGGTGTACACGGAGGGTACCTTATTGATATGCCAGCCGATGACTATCTCTGCGACAGCAATGCGATCATCAAGGGGGTTGACAAGTCGATCGAACTGTACCAGCCAGACGGTATTCCAATCGTTTTTGACCTGCAAGTCGAAGCCGAAGCCCTGGGTTGCCAACTCCGATGGGTAAAAGACAACCCGCCCGCCGTGGTGTCCCATCCGCTGGCGGAAGGTGCCCAAATTACTGATCTTCCTGAACTCAATCCGGACTCGGGGCGGATCCTTGTATGTATGGAAGCCACCCGCACATTGCGGGAAAAACACCCAAACATAGCGCTTTATGGTCTGATCACAGGCCCCTTTACCCTTGCCCTGCACCTGGCCGGCACCAATATTTTTATGCAGATGATGGAGTCACCAGATGAAGTGCATAAACTCATGGAATACTGCCATGGCATATCGTGCAACATGGCTTCCTGGTACATGGAAGCAGGATGCGACGTGATCGCTGTGGTGGATCCCATGACCAGCCAGATAGATCCGGCTTCTTTCGAAATGTTTGTTGCTCCTGTGGTAACCCGACTCTTCGACATGGTCCGTGACAGGGATAAGCTAAGCTCATTTTTTGTTTGTGGTTTTGCGCAACAAAACGTACCCGCCATGGCTGCCTGCAAACCAGACAATGTCAGCATTGACGAAAACATTCCGCTTTCCTTTGTCAGGGAAACCGCTAATGCGCATCGCATCAGCTTCGGCGGCAACCTGAAGCTCACGTCAGTCCTTTCCCTTGGCAGTGTCAGGGATGTGGAGATCCATACCCTGGAAACCCTGGAGGAAGGTGGTGATACCGGATTCATTCTTGCTCCGGGATGTGATCTTGTCATGGAAACCCCTCGTGAAAATCTGCAGGCAGTAACCCGTGTAGTGGCTGATCCCTACCACCGTGAGGTTGTAAGCACCCTGAAGACTGCACCGGTCATTGAAGAAGTTCAGGACCTGTCGCAACGCTGGAAAAACGATAAGGTCATCATTGATGTGATCACCCTTGACTCTTCCTCATGCGCGCCCTGCCAGTACATGGTAGAGGCAATGGAACTTGCATCAAGGCCATACGGAGATAAATTGCAATGCAACGAATTTTCCATAAAAAACAAGGAAGGGTTAAGGATGATGAAGGCCCTGGGAGTAAAAAACGTTCCTGTAACAGTGGTGGACGGGGAAATCCTCTTTGTTTCACAAATACCGCCTGCCCGGGAGATCGAAAAGGCTATTCAAAAAAAGCTTGCGGCTAAAAACCTACTGTAACCTTTGTTAAGATAAAAATCACCAGATGGTTGAATTGGTTATCATCACAGGGTTTCTGGGAGCGGGGAAGACCACCTTGCTGAACCACCTTATCGGGCAAAATCAGCACGGCAAAAAAACCGGCATTGTACAGAATGAGTTTGCCCCCATACAAGTGAAAGGAGAACTGATTGAATTAACTGGGAACACATATCCTGTGCTGGAGGTGAACAACGGATCGGTATTTTGCGTGTGCCGGCTAAGTCATTTTACCAGTGACTTCATCCGCTTTCTTGACAAACACCAGCCTGAGCGGGTCTTCCTGGAAGCGTCCGGATTGTCTGATCCGTCATCTGTAGGAGAGATCCTGAACGATCCGCGTCTCAGCGACCGGGTTCGGCTGCATACCATGATCTGTGTGGCTGATGCGACAATGCTTGGAAAGACGGATAAACTGATGCGCTATGTGCGGCAACAGCTCATGCTTGCAGACAGCATCATCCTGAACAAGATGGATGCCTTTGGCGATGATGGCAGGGAGCAGCTGGAGCCGTATATCCGCTCGCTGAACCCCTACGCCGCGATCATCCCTGCAACCTATTGCAATGTGCGCATAGGGGATATACTGAAACAACGCAAAGACCCGGGTCTTCCTACGGGACGTTCCACCCGCCCTGACGTTCGATCAATGGTTTTACGAACCGCCAGCACCTTATCCCACGAAGGAATGCATAATTATTTGCAGGAATTTTCGCCACAGGCATACAGGATCAAAGGCTTAATAAAAACAGACAAAGGCTTATGTGCCGTACAATGCGTGCGGGATCAAATAGAAACCAGCTTGCTCGAAGGAAGGGAAGGCAACACGGAATTGATCGCCATCACAAATGCTTTTTCCCTCGGTCAATGGAAAAAGGGGTATGAATCCTTTATGATACATCATCCATGATCCGCAGGTTCAGTTTCCCATATAAGGCATTGCAGGTAACGGCTGAGGACCTGCAGCGACAGATTGGACCTTCATCGGGGAAGAGTCCGGGTGCCTTCTCGGACATGTATGATGAAGTGCTGAAAGATTCAGCATGCCTGATTGACATACGTGCAGGATACCATGTGTTTGATGCAATGGATGTGGACAAGAAGCATGATACCCTCCACATCGGTTCTGTCACTTTTCATGTGGGCCCCGTCATATTGCAACAACTTAACGGGAGTAGTGGTGTCATGGTCTTTGTCTGCACTGCGGGAGAAGCAGTCACAAGGGAAGCCCGCAGTTTTTTTTCGCGTGGTGATCCGCTCAAAGGGTATTTGTATGATATCGTGGGGTCGGTTTGTGTGGAAAAAGCAGCCGACCTGCTTGAGGCTGAAGCGCAAAAAGAGGTGGGAGCGTGGGAAATGCACATCTCCCGAAGGCTCAGTCCAGGGTACTGCGGGTGGCACGTATCCGAACAACGCAGGTTATTCTCCCTTTTGCCGAAAGATTTTTGTGGCATTCGCGTTTCAGCATCTTCATTGATGCATCCCATAAAATCCGTGAGTGGCATTATTGGCTTTGGCAAGCATGCCAGAAGACCATCCCGTCCTTGCCAGCAATGTGCGGACATCACTTGCACATACAATCGCCAAAGGACAACCTGAAAAACGAACAGCTATTTAATTCACAAATAAAACCCAAACCCATGCACATCATTCAGTCTAATATCGTAATGCTATTGCTCATGGCCCTTTTTTCACCGGCATTGTCTGCCGGACAAGGCATGCATCATGAGTCACAGCCTGGCGTCGAGTGGCAGGACGAAGTGATCTACCACGTCATGCAACGCAGTTTTTTCGACTCGACGGGCGATGGACACGGAGACCTCCAGGGGTTCATACAAAAGCTGGACTACCTTGAAGAGTTAGGGGTAACGGCCATCCTGTTTACTCCCCTGTACAAATCCGATTTTTACCACAACTATTTCCCGATCGATTACGAGGTCATAGACCCGAAGTACGGGACGATGGAAGATTACCTGGCGTTTATCCGCGCCGTGCATGACCGAGGCATGAAGTTCATCAAGGACATGGAAACCCAGTATGTGCAAAATGGCAATGTATGGTTTGAAGACTCCTATAAAAACCCGGATTCACCCTATTCCGATTATATCTTTTACCATGACGAGGACAACGTTTATCCTCAACAATTTCTCAGGGAAGTCAAGGCCGAATTCTATACCTACCGGGCCTGGCACGACCAGGAGCTGCACATCTTCCACCTCGACATGAATCATCCTGTAGTGTTATCCTACATGAAGGACTATTATGCCTTTTGGATGGATCCGCATGGCGACGGCAGCATGCGCGACGGGGTGGACGGATTCCGCATCGACCACATCATGGATGACCTGGACTATAAAGGGATATTCACCAATCTTTATACCGGCTTCTGGCGGCCCGTTTTTGAGCACCTTAAAGAGATCAACCCGGATGTTTTCATCGTTGGCGAACAATCGAACTGGGCCTCATATGGAGAAGAGATGATCGCTGAAAGTGGCGCCGATGCCAGCTTTGGATTTTTGATCCGGTATGCCATTGCCGATTTGCTGGCGGTAGAAGTACCGGAATATGCCAAAGATCATGATGCGGGCATTATTGGTCAGCGCACCAATGAAACCATATACCTGATCCCGGAGGGAAGAGGGTATGTCCATTTTCTTGAAAACCATGACATCGACAGATGGGCCAGCGTTGTCGGACAAAACGAAGCAAAAATCCGCTGCGGGGCTGCGCTTACCATGCTGCTTCCCGGAATTCCTGCGATCTATTACGGGCAGGAGCTGGGAGTTACAGGGCTTGTGCAGGACTGGAGCTACGATGTGAACCATCTTCCGGTAAGGGAAGCGTTCCCATGGACGCCAGATCCGAATGAGGAGGGTATGGCCACATTTTTCAAAGATACAGGCCCCTGGTGGGATATGTCCTACTTTATGACAGGAGCGGTGGAATCTTTTGCGCTTTCTGTGCAACGCGACGACCCCGGGTCACTATTTAATCTGTATCGTTCCCTGATCCAATTGCGCAAAGATCATATTGCCCTCAGGAGGGGAGATTTTCGCATGTTGGGTTCGGGTGAAGACAACTTGTTTGCATTTAAAAGGTCGGCTGAAGGACAAACCCTGGCAACCTTCATCAACCTGTCAGAAGAACCAATGCGTATCGATGCGTCCTCATACAATGAAATCCTTTTTTCTGACAATGCTGCAGGGGAGGACGGTGCCATTGAGCTGGAACCGTTTGGATTTGTCATAGTGTCGGAATGACGGCCTTGGATCAAAGAATCTGGTTTTCAGTACCGGTGATCAGCTTGATTCACGCACCTTCAGAAAGGCTGGAAACACCTTCTCCTGGGGTGTATACTCCTCCAGGGGCACTTTATTGGTAAGGCGGCTGATGAGTATTCTGGCAGCAGCTTTGCCCATTTCATAGCCACGTTGCTCTACGGTCGTTAATGTCGGACGCACGACTGATGCCAGTGGATCATCCCCAAAGCCGGTTACAGCAATGTCTCCAGGTATGGAATAACCATGGTCCTGCAACAATTTCATCACCGCCACGGCGGTAAAATCATTAACACAAAAGATGCCATCAATGTTTTGGGCAGCAGCAAGAATCTTTGTTTCCCGGCTCCTGACCTTTGCAGGGGTATCACAGCGTATTATCTGGCTTTCAAGATGCTCCGGATGATGATCACTGAGTGCCTGTATATAGCCTTCTTTTCGCTGCCGGCCAACAGAAAGATGCTGCGGCCCGGCAAGATGCAGGATTTTCCGACAGCCACGCTTAACAAGGTGTGTGGTTACCCTGCGGGCACCCTCAAAGTCATTGGTCAGTACCCTGTCAGCATCGAGCTCTCCGCTGGCGCGATCCATAAAGACCAGCGGAACACCCTGATTTACGAGATCAACGAAGTGCTGATGGTCAAGGGTGCTCTTGCTTATGGAAACCAACATGCCATCCACGCGGTGGTCCATCAGCGCTTGCACATTAATTACTTCACGGAGGTAGTCTTCGTTGGATTGACAGATCATCACACGATAGCCTTCCCCATAGGCCAGGTCCTCTATTCCGCTGATGATGGATGAAAAAAAGTGGTGCATAATCTCAGGTACAATCACCCCGATGGTCATGGAACGCTGATGTTTCAGGCCCAAAGCAAGAATATTGGGACGATAATGCACCTTGCGGGCATATTCCTGCACCTTTTTGCAGGTGGCATCACTGATGTCAGGATGGTTTTTGAGCGCCCGTGAAACCGTGGAGATGGAAACGTTCAACGCCTCCGCAATATCACGGATAGATGCTTTGGTAGATTTCATAAGTTCAAAACAGGTCAAAATGTCAAAAAGTCGAAATATCCTATTTAGCCTCTAAACGGCGATATTTACAAAGCTATGGTTTAAAGATACTAAAAGTTAATGGTGTATATTTGCCTTTTGCAGGTTAAAACCATTTTATGTTTTTTTTGTTAAATTTAATAGGTTGTTTTTTGCAAACCTTTTCGCAAACGTTTGCGGAATAAGAGGTTGCAAAAAACTGATAATCAACGTTAAATTTATGTTAAGTGTTAAAAATATTATAACTTTGTATGATTTCTGCACAACACAATCCTTAACTATAAACATGTTGAAATATGACAAAACAATTCAGAAACATTTTGCCTCTGCTGATGATGCTATTTTTCAGTATCGCGGCTTACGGGCAACAAGGGACAGTGACCGGGGTCATTAGCGATGCTGAGTCTGGCGAAACGCTACCCGGTGCAAACGTAGTGATTCGCGGTACCACTGTGGGCACCGTAACGGACATCGATGGACAATACGTTTTGCAGGTACCTGCCAATGAGGAGCTTACCCTGGTGGCAAGTTTTATTGGCTATGATCCAAACGTGCAAACCATCACCGTAGGAGCCGATGAATCCATTACGCTAGACTTTGAGTTGGCTCCGGATGTGGAAACCCTGGAAGAATTTGTGATTATCGGTTACGGTATTCAGCGCAGGGAAGATGCCACAGGTTCGGTTGCCACGGTAGGCGAACGCGATTTTAACATGGGTAACATCACCACGCCGGGAGAACTTCTGCGTGGCCGCATGCCCGGTGTACAAATCACCTCCGCCGGTGGTGCGCCCGGTAGCGGTGAGCAAATCCGTATCCGTGGAGGATCATCACTGCGCGCGGACAACGATCCGCTGATCGTGATCGATGGGGTTCCCATCGAAAGTCAAGGCGTACCCGGATTGCGGAACCCGCTTTCCACCATCAACCCCAGTGACATTGAATCTTTTACCGTGCTGAAAGATGCTTCGGCCACGGCCATCTATGGTTCAAGGGCTTCAAACGGTGTGATTATCATTACCACCAAGCAAGGCGAGCGTGACAGACCACTGCAATTGCAGTATACCGGCAGTTTCTCGCTGTCTTCAAATATCCGTACCGTTGATGTGCTTGGTGCCGATGAATACCGCAGCATCCTGGAAGAACGTTACGCCGGCCGCGAAGGGATCCTGGGTATGATTGGTAATGCCAACACCGACTGGCAAAGTGAGATTTTCCAGGACGCCATCGCTCATGACCATAGCTTCAGTGCTTCCGGAGCTTACCGCGACATTCCTTATCGCGTGTCCATCGGATTTAAGGATGAAGAAGGTGTGCTTAAAAGAGACCACATACAGCGTGCATCCATGTCCATGAACCTCAACCCCATGTTTCTCGATGACCATCTAAAGGTGGACTTCAGGTTAAGGGGCGTGAACATCGAAAACCAGTTTGCCAATGAAGGGGCGATTGGTGCTGCTGTAATGTTTGACCCTACACAGCCCGTCATGAGTGAAGATCATGAAAAATTTGGTGGCTATTTTACCTGGGAGGATGATGGCATCCCCAAAGGTGTGGCTACCATGAACCCTGTGGCCTTGCTCGACCTGACCAACAATGAGTCGACGGTGAACAGCATCATCGGTAACACCCAGTTGGATTACAGGCTGCACTGGCTGCCTGAGTTGAGAGCCAACCTCAATATTGCCTATGATTACTCCAAGTCTGAAGGAACCAACTTTACTCCGGATTATGCTCCATGGGCCTACGTTTCAGGAGGTTCGTACGGCATATATGACCAGGAAAGATCAAACAGCCTGATTGATTTCTATCTTAATTATGCAACGGATATTCCTTCGCTCAACAGCCGTTTCGACATCATGGGTGGTTATTCATGGCAGCGCTTCTGGCAGAAAGGCTCATCTTATGTAACCAACATTGAAGGCAACATTGCCGGAACCGATTTCAGGGTGTTTGAAGATGTGGAATATGAACAGGAACATTACCTGATCTCTTTCTTCGGACGTACCAACTATTACCTGATGGATCGTTACATCTTCACCTTTACGCTCCGTAACGACCATACGTCGAGGTTCTCTCCCGACACACGTTCAGGCGTATTCCCTTCAGCTGCATTTGCATGGCGAATGGATCAGGAAGAATTCATCATGGACAACCTGCCTGCTTTTAATGAGCTCAGGTTGCGTCTGGGTTGGGGTGTTACCGGTCAGCAAAACATCTCCGGCGACTTCTACCCCTACCTTGCCCGCTACACGCGAAGCCGCGAAGGCGCTTACTATCCTTTTGGCCCCGGCAATTTCATCCGCACCTGGCGCCCGGAAGGCTATGATGAAAACATCAAGTGGGAAGAGACCACCACCTATAATGTAGGATTGGATTTTGCCCTCTTTGAGGACAGGTATTACGGGTCGATTGACGTGTATCTTCGTGAAACAGACGACCTGATCAACGAAATACCCATTCCTGCCGGAACAAACCTGACGAACTTTATTGTGACCAATATCGGAAGTATGGAAAACCGTGGGGTAGAACTTAATCTCTTTACCCGTCCGGTTGTCAGGGATAATTTCCGCTGGGAGCTTGGGTTCAATGCCACATACAATGAAAGGGAAATTACCCAGCTTACTGCCGTTGATGACCCCACCTACCTCGGTATCGTTCATGGAGGCATTTCCGGGGGTGTGGGTAACACCATTCAAGTGCACAGTGTGGGCCATACACCTAGCTCGTTTTACGTATTTCGGCAGTTTTACGACAATGACGGCAACCCTATAGAAGGCATCTACCATGAAGATGGATTGAGGCATTATAAGAGCCCCATGCCAGATTATTACCTTGGTATTTCTTCGGAGTTCATCTACGATGACTGGTACTTGTCTTTTGCAGGCCGGGCACATTTCAACAATTACGTGTATAACAACGTGAGCTCCATGAATGGAGAGTTGAGCAGGCTGCACCGCCCGAAAGGACCTTACCTGGCAAACGTTACAAGCGACGCACTCGATGTGATGTTCAACGGAGCCCAGTATTTTTCTGATTTCTATGTGCAAAACGGCGCCTTCTTTAAGATGGACTATATAACACTGGGGCGTAATTTTTACGATGTAGCTGGAATCGGTGCCAACATGACCCTTTCTGCCACGGTACAAAATCCATTCATCATCACCGAATATGATGGACTGGATCCCGAGGTCGCCAATGGCATCGACAACAACATCTACCCCAGGCCGCGGGTGTTTGCACTGAATGTTAACCTGCAGTTTTAATAACCGATAAATGAAAGCATTATGAAACGAGCCATGTCAGCGAATTGGCAGACAGAAGCATGATGATGTCGCGGCGGGTTTGACCCCGCCGGGTTCGCAATGTGTTCGATTCATATGACCGAAATAAAAAAAGATTAACCCATGAAAAAGATAACATTTTTAAGCGTCATAACTGCAGCTTTCCTTTTCCTGTTTTCATCCTGTATGGATGACCTGGATACGGTACCGTTGGATGATACCGAGATTACGGCTGCAGAAATTTTTGAAAACCCCGAGTCCTATAGCCAGATTCTGGCTAAGCTCTATGCCGGACTGGCCGTATCAGGTCAGCAAGGACCAGCCGGAATGGCTGATATCTCTGGTATTGATGAAGGCTTTGGACAATACCTGCGTGGGCACTTTTACCACCAGGTGATTACCACCGATGAAGCGGTTATCGGATGGGATGATGAAACCATTCGTGACCTTGTGTATCAAAGCTGGACACCCAGTGACATATTCATACAGGCCATGTACTATCGTATCTATTATCAGATAGCCCTGGCCAATGAATACATCCGTCAAACTACTGATTCCAGGCTAAATGATCGTGGTGTAACAGGTGCACTTCGCGAAGATGTCGAATTTTTCCGGGCCGAGGCTCGCTTCCTGAGGGCGCTCAGCTATTGGCATGCACTGGACCTCTTTGGCAATGTGCCCTTTGTAACCGAAGAAGACCCCATCGGTGCATTCCTGCCCGAACAAGCTACGGAAAACGAACTGTTTGAATACATTGAATCCGAATTGCTGGAGATCATTCCCTTGATGAAGGAAGCGCGTACAAGTGATTATGGCCGTGTGGACAGGGGTGCTGCCTGGATGTTGCTGGCTAAATTGTATATGAATGCAGAAGTGTATACCGGACAGGCACGCTATGGAGATGCCATAACTTACCTGGAAGAGCTTTTTGGAGCTGGTTACAGCCTGGAAGACGAATACCAGCATTTGTTTATGGCCGACAACTACCTTGCCGACAATGAGATTATCATGACGGTGCCCTACCACGGCATTCAGACGCAGACTTACGGTGGCACCACTTTCATTATCAAAGCCTCCATCGGTGGTGACATGAGCACCGCCAGTCAAGGTGTAGATGATGGCTGGGGCGGACTTCGGACCACCCCACAGTTTGTGGAGCTGTTCGATGAAGATGATCCAAGGGCATTGTTCTTCACAGATGGTCAGAACCGTGAAATCGATAACCTGGGTGACTTCCAGAACGGCTATGCTGTCACGAAGTTCACCAACCTGGACAGGCAGGGTAACCCGGGTTCCAACCTGGAGTTTGCAGACACTGACTTTCCTGTGTTCCGACTGGCTGATGCCTACCTGATGTATGCAGAAGCAGTGCTCAGAGGTGGTGGTGGCAGTGAAAGCCAGGCACTCGAATTCGTCAATGCAATCAGGGAACGCGCCTGGGGCGATGACTCCGGAAATATCACCAGCGGTGCCCTGACACTGGACTTTATTATTGACGAGCGCGGAAGAGAGCTGTACTGGGAAGGCCACAGAAGGACTGACCTGCGCCGGTTTAACAAGTTTGCAGGAGATCAGTATGTCTGGTCGTGGAAAGGTGAATCGCAAGGCGGATTGGGAACTGCTGCACACTTTAACCTCTTCCCCCTGCCTGATGCCGATGTGACTGCCAATCCCAACCTGGTTCAAAACCCCGGCTATAATTAATTTGCAAACAAACAGGTATGGGGACTTTTGTACCCCATGCCTCAAAAAAAATGATATATGATGAAAAAAACAGCTGTAATTCTCGCCTTGTTTTTTGGGATCAGCCTGCTTCAGTCGTGCGAGGATGATAAAGATCTTCATCTGAACATGGATAATGCAGTGGCTCCGGCCATTGTAAACCCAGCGGGTGGTGATACCTTTACCCTCCTTGAAGATGAGATGGAGGAGATTGCATTCACCCTCGAATGGGATCATGCCAACTATCCGGCAGATGGGCTTCCCGATACCAGATACCTGGTCCAGATGGACCTCGCCGAAAACAACTTTGAAGATCCCGGTGAAATTATTGACATCGCGGATACACGCGACAACTATCATGAGTTTACCGTGGCCGGCCTGAACACCAGGTTGGTTAGCCGTTATGAAGCCGAAGACCAACAAACACTGGAGATCGCATTTCGTATTTTCGCATTCCTGACCAGGGACAATAACGACACCTGGCTCTATTCCGAACCTGTAGCGATCAGCGTAACAGCATTTGAACTGGACCTGGATCCTGCTATCCTCAATGTGCCCGGAAGCTACCAGGGATGGGATCCGGCCAACATGCAAACCGTGGTCTACTCACCCGAACGGGATGATTTGTACGAAGGATACCTCTTCTTTGAAGAGCCAAACACAGAATATAAGTTTGCCATGGGCAGCTGGGATGAAAACTGGGGTGATGACGATGCCGATGGCACACTCCAGCCTGATGGAGCCAACATCGAAGTGGAAGAACCTGGTGTGTATAAGATCAATGTCGACCTTAACGAAATGACGCATGAAAACATGCGTACCGAATGGGCACTTATTGGAAGTGCCGCAGAAGGTTGGGATGTCGATGTACCTATGGAAATTGACATAGACCACTGGGAAGAATACCAGAAGGTGCGCTACACTGTAACGTTGGATATGATAGAAGGCCATTTCAAGTTCAGGGCCAACCAGGCGTGGGATCCGCCAGCCGGTATTAACCTTGGCATTGATGATGACGCTGAAGAAGGGGTGTTGATGTATGGTGGATTCGGTAACGATATCCCTATCGATACGCCCGGTGAATACACCGTTATCCTTGACCTGAGCGGACCTGTGTATCGCTACGAGATACACCAGAAATAAGTCTCACAAGGATAATTATCCTACTCCAAAGAAGGGCTGGTCTTAAAAAAACCTGCCCTTCTTTTTTTTTGAGCGCTGCGGATGATCTATAACTTGTTGGTGAGAGACCACCAGGGGGACCAGTCACCTGTGATTAGCTGAAGGCAGGGGTGTCCGTTGCAAGATAGCATATTTTTTACGGCATGCGCAATTGATTGTGGACATGTAAACTCCGGCAATATATACATGCTGCAATCCTTGCCGGCACGATAATCCTCACTGTCTCAAAAAAAATCTTCCTCGGTGATGATTTGAAAAACCTTGTCTCCCCGCCTTACCAGGTCTGGCACTTTAATGGAGCATTTTTCTCCCTTGCGGGCTGTTTCAACCGGACTGCGATCCACATGGACCTCATCGGGAGTCAGCTCCAGCACCCCGGTAGTAGGACCGGTGATCATGATCTCTGACCTGGAGGGCAGCTCATTGGCTTCTATGGTGATCTCGGCCACTCCTAACCTGGAAAAATAATTGGTCACCTTGCCCGTATATTGTTTTCTTCGCTTGGCTTGTGAACCATAACGTTCCGACCATTCGCCCATCGTACGCCCGAGGTAATAGCCATCCCAGAAACCACGGTTGAACACGCCGCGCAAACGCTCCATCCAGACCTTGATTTTTTCATGACAGTAAGTATTTTCATGCACCGCCTGGACCGCCTCCCTGTAGCACTGTGTGACAGTCTTAACATAATCCGGCCCCCGTCCGCGTCCCTCTATTTTGAATACCGTTACGCCAGCCCGCATGATCTTGTCGATAAAGCCAATGGTACACAGATCTTTTGGCGACATGATGTAGGCATGGTCCACTTCCAATTCAAAACCCT
>PWNO01000080.1 GCA_003557765.1 Bacteroidales bacterium | reverse complement strand
TTACTTCTTACTTCTTACTGCCTACTTCTTACTTCTTACTTCCTCCCAGCCAGGCAACCTAAAGCGGCTCTGTAAGGTCAAAATCGACGCGCATGCGTTTTTCCCCATCCCGTTCCAGCCGGTATGTAAAGGTGGTCACGGCCTCATCCAGACGAATGGTCCATACGTTGCCTTCACCACCATCGATCAATCCCGCAGTAAAGTCATCCGCATGAAAATGTTGTTCAAATGCCGTACCGGTATCATCGGCATAGCCTCCATAGAGACTCTCCTCTTCGGGTGTGCCATCGGGGTAGCGGTGGTCGTGACGCAACCGAAGCTGCCCTTCTTCCACCAGGAACATCCAGGTGCGCGACTCATCATCACCCACGTGGAAGGGAATGAGGATGCGGTCTTCCTCACATACATCCACGAACATCACCATCTCATAATCTTCCCAGCCTGAAGCGTGGTGACTACGGTAGATCTGCTCGCCAATAAAAGACTGACCACATAAGCTGGCCAGGTTGTCAAAAAAGCGCTGATGTGTTTCAGAAATTAGCAACCCCCTTGCCGGGTCATATGGTGTTTCTTCGACCAGTGCATCAGTGGGTTCATCCATGTCGCGGGCAGGCTCTTGCCTGGGGCCGCATGCCGCCATCACCATCATAGCGACCAGTCCGATCCAAATCATCAATGTTTTTTTCATAGTTTCAATCCTGTCAAAATGTTAAAAAGTCGAAATATCAATATAATCACCGTGCTGTGCGTCAATCCCGTTGGCATAACCCGGTTCATGCATTTATAATTTTGCAAATCCTTGGTTATTTGATGCTTGCGTAATGTCACCAGGTCTGCTTCTGGCTCCTGCCAAAAGCCAACAGCTAAAAGCCAAAAACCAATATTCCTCTTACTTGCAAAGATAATGTTTCCTGCAACACTTTGCATCATATATCCTTATCTTTGTGGTGTTTTCCGCGCGGTGTGCTGTCACTTCAGTGGCAAAACCGGGCCGGCATAAAAGCATTGATGCGCATTGTTGCACAGGCGAATGTCGTGTCAATGCTACTGTGTCGGTCAAGTCGCAGCGTAATATTCTCAGCTCAGAAAAGAGAACCTCGTATAGCATTAGCTATGTAAGGGTTTAATTTTGCAGAGCTGAGGAAAAAGATCAAGACCTGGACCGGCTAACGTAGCGTTGACATGACACTTGTTTTATCGCACAAAGGATGATCCTTTATGGAAGAAGAGCGCCCCATACTTCGTGTGCATGACCTTTCTGTGGACTTTGTCACGGAAGAGGGATTGGTCCATGCGGTCAGGCAGGTGGGCTTTGACTTATTTCCCGGAAAGACCCATGGGCTGGTTGGCGAATCCGGTTGTGGCAAGTCGGTCACAGCGCTGGCCATGATGCGTTTGCTTAATCGCAATGCCTCCCGGATCCGTTCCGGGAAAATTGTTTTCAACTTACCCGGCCAGGGTGACACCAACTTGCTGGAGCTTCCGGCCAGGGACATGCAGCATGTACGAGGCAACCACATGTCGATGGTATTTCAGGAGCCGATGACCTCACTGAACCCCGTACAGCGTTGTGGGCAACAGTTAAAGGAGGTCCTGCTCTGGCACGGCAAGGCTACACGGCACCAGGCGGATCAAATGGCGCTTCATCTCTTTGGTGAAGTGCGTCTGCCTGAGCCTGAGCGGATCATGCGTGCCTGGCCACATGAGTTGAGTGGTGGACAGAAGCAGCGTGTCATGATAGCTATGGCAATGGCCTGCAGGCCTTCGGTATTGATTGCCGATGAGCCCACCACCGCACTGGACGTAACCGTTCAGAAAAGCATACTCACACTCATGCAGCAATTGCGTGAGCAGCATCAGATGGCCGTGTTGTTTATTTCGCATGACCTTGGTGTGATCCGCGAAGTGGCAGATACGGCATCGGTGATGCATGGTGGACAGGTAGCCGAAACGGGTGAAATCCACACCCTTTTCACAAGACCGCAACATCCCTACACCAAAGCCCTTATTGCCTGCCGCCCCTCCTTGCATGAACGACCTGAAAAACTGGCCACTGTCAACGACTTTTTGACTGAAAAGCACGAAAAGCGCTCCGATGCGGCTATCAAATCTAAGGCAGGCCTGCACTCCTGGCAGTTGCGTGATAGAAAAGCCCCTCCTATTCTTGAGGTCCAGAAACTACATACATATTTTGTGACGAAAAGGAGCTTCTGGGGTAAAACGCTGGCGTATCACAAGGCCGTAGAAGACATCAGCTTCAAGGTCTATTCTGGCGAGACACTGGGGCTTGTCGGGGAGTCAGGCTGCGGAAAAACCACCCTCGGGCGCAGCATCATGCGCCTGATCGACGCTCGTTCGGGCCAGGTCTTGTATCGCGGAGAGAACCTGGCTGCGATGTCGCGGAGCGCCTTACGAAAGCTCCGGCCTAAGTTTCAGATCATCTTTCAGGACCCCTATGCTTCGCTTACACCCGGCATCAGCATCGGCAAGGCCATCATGGAGCCCATGCAGGTGCACGGTGTGTTAGCCAACAACAATGCAAGGAAAGAACACATCATCATGCTGCTTGAAAAAGTTGGGCTGAAGGCGGCGCACTATTCCCGTTATCCCCATGAGTTCTCCGGCGGACAACGTCAGCGGGTCTGTATCGCCAGGGCCCTGGCGCTAAACCCCGAGTTCATTGTGTGCGATGAATCGGTATCTGCCCTCGACGTGTCGGTGCAGGCCCAGGTGCTCAACCTGCTCAACGAGCTGAAAACGGCTTTCGGACTGACTTACATCTTCATTTCCCACGACCTGTCTGTGGTAAAATACATGTCGGACCGCATCATGGTGATGCAGGAAGGCAAAATGGTGGAGCTGGCCGATGCCGACACGCTCTATGCAAACCCCAAAAGCACACACACCAGGAAGCTGATCAGTGCTATCCCCGGTTAAAACATGAAGCCATAACTCAGGCGGAAGGTGTAATTGTCCCTGAATCGGGGAAAGGCGTATGGTCCATACCTATAGGAGAACTCCACGCCAAGGCTGGAGAATCCCGACCCAACCAGGTCCAGGATGGCCACACCCGATTCGAAAAAGCCTTTTTCCATCGTGCCCCAAGGTGCGTGCAGGTGAGCTTCACGGTCGCGCAGGTCACCGATGCCGATGCGGGTCAGCAAAACGAATTTGGGATTGAAGTTTTCACCTCTGTAAAGCAGGTTTTCAAAATGATGATGCCAGAAGAGGGCAAGGTACCTGTCGCTTACGAATTCATCCACACGCATCGTGGAGAAGGCGTTCAAAGTGCTCACACTGAAGCGGCGATAGGAAGCCGGAGCAGCAAAACGTTTTTGCCAGGGAGCATCACCACTAAAAAACCCTGCTTGTAACGTCCATTGCTGCCTGCCCAGCATGCGGATACGGAAACTACGCTGAAAGCGGCCTTCGATGCGCCAGTAGGCATACTCGCCCTCAAGTGCACCATCCAGCCCCCTTGCCACATTAAAGTGGATCACCGGATGATTACCAGCCAGTATCATGATTCGCTGTGGAGAATAGAGCATTCGTTCGCCGTAAGCCAGGCGCAGCTGCATGCCGACTTCCACGAAACGGCTTTGTACATCCGCTGCGTTTTCATCCTGTCCGGGGAGATAGCGGTAATTGTCGAGCAACTCCACATCCTCCAGTGAAGCGTAAGGTCTTAAAGTCAAAAAGTTGCGAAAGGTGCGAAATTGCAGCCAGGCTTGGTGTGTCTCATGCAGGTCCATGGTTTCCACAAAGAATTGCCTGAGCACTGCAGGTGCAAACAACCCCGCTCTTTGAAGAAATTCCGATCCACCACGCTCGGATGTGTCGTAGCTGTAATCATAACCTATACGCAAGTCGCTGGGTCTGTCGAGCAACACACTGGCTCCTCCTCCATATTTCAGGGTCTTATCTCCGAAGCCGTATCCGACCATCCCCTTGAGTCGAAACCTGCGGCTAAGCCTTTCGTTTGTTTGCATGGCAACTCCGGGCCGAAAACCCTCATGCGGGTTATAGCGGATCAGGCTGTTTGCCTCCACATCGAAGGGCCCCGTTCTCAGCTGGCCACCAAAGAGGGTTTCTACCCATTCGACACGCCGGTTCAGGTTGTGTTCATCTGCCACGCTGTCGAGATAATGATAGGTGTTTCTCTCCCTCATGGTGAGCGCATCAGGCCGGAAATCATCCCAGAATACATCATCCTCGACAATGGTTTCGGGCGAAAATTCAACATGAAAGGCGGAAAAATCCCTTCGTTGCAAAGGTGGGGCTATCCGGATGTCCTGAAGGTAGGTCCGGCCCGTCCCCACGATGGTCAATCCGGGCATACCAAAAAGTTCAAAGTCGGTGTTCAGTTGCACGGGAAACCATTGGTGGTCATCAACATATTCATAATTTTGCTGTATCCGGATCCGGGCATCTTCATTGCCATGGGCGGGTTCTGCGATGACCGACTGCAGTGCCCATTCCCGTGTGCTGAGATACATCACACCCTTCATCCCATCAAAGTTGCGCCCCTGGTAAGGCCGGTAAGAGATCACATATACCGTATCCTTTCCGGTGTATGTGGTGTCTTCCAGGTGATAGGCATATCTGCGCAGGCTGCCGGGGGCCAGCGGACTGAGGTAGCGTTCGCCCAGGATGGCAATATGGTCATCATAAAAAGAAAAGGATTGCATCTGCGACATCAGCAAGGCGAACATCGGGTGTTGGATGCCGGATATCCGCGAGGCGAGCACATTTTCGTTACTTCTGTTCGGGGCGCGAAACTTGCGCTCCGTGACCGTTTCCATCAGGAAAAAGTGACGTTGTTCGAGGAATTCCGAGATATATTGCAGGGACGTATCGCTGGCAAGCGTATCCGGGTCAATTCCCTGGTCGCTCAGTTCTCCTGTGAAGATGAATTTGTTGTAGGCTTTGTATGCAAAAGAAGAGAGGTTCTCAGGCTTATGCTGATCGCGGTGGGCAATTGCGTTGGCAATGATGCGGTGGGCAGGGTTTTCTCCGGGTACAACCACCACCTCCTGCAGTTCAATGGCTTGTTGTTGCAGGGTGATGAGGTGCGCATCCTGCTTATGGTTAATACAATAGGTTTTCTGGAGATAACCCACATAGCTTAGCCGCAATTTTTCTATTGGGCTATCATGGCTAAGGTGAAAAAACCCATCAATGTCAGTCAGACCGCCATGCCGGGTATCATCAATTACCAGGTGCACAAAAGCCAGGGGCTCCTCCGTAGTTGCATCCACCACACGGCCGCGCACCACGTGTTCAGCAGCTGCTGAAAAGAAAAATCCGGACAGCAACAGGAAAAACAGGAAGCGGAAAAGGTGAATAATCATGGATCAAAAATAACATTTTCGCCAATAGCGTGGCAAGGAACCGGGTCTGGTTTTTCTTTCCAGTCAAAATTGCGTATTTTTGCAGCAAATAAAAAAGACCTTGGAAGAATCACCCGACGCATACTTGTGTTTCATCAACCTTTGGAGCACCGGATTGCCTGCCATATCCACAGGGACTTTCTTTGGCCTTATCGCCATGCTGTTCCTGTTGTTTTTCTCCGCCATGGTGTCCGGATCTGAAATTGCCTTCTTTTCGCTTACCCACAATCACATCGACAATTTTAAAAAGCGACAGAAGCCTGTTGACAAGAAGATCCTTTCGCTGCTCGAAAAGCCGAATCGCCTGCTCGCCACCATATTGATCGCCAACAATGTGATCAACATTGCGATCATCGTACTCTCCACCCTTGTTTTCCGAGGTTTTTATGAGATGCAGCTTCACCCTGTGTTGGCCTTCCTGTTGCAGGTTGCCCTGGTCACCTTTCTCATCCTGCTTTTCGCAGAAGTCTTGCCCAAGGTGTATGCTTCCCGTTATCCTGAGAGGTTTTCCAGCACCATGTCAGGGCCACTGCTGATCCTCAGGAGAGTTTTCAGCCCCCTGAGCGCGCTGCTTGTAAAAACCACCCGCTTGATTGACAAACGGATGGAGAAAAAGCGGCCAAACCTGAGTATGGACGAATTGTCGCACGCACTTGAAATCACGGTGAATAAGCACACCGATGAAGAAGACAAAAAGCTTTTGCGCGGCATCATCAGCTTTGGCAACACCTATGTCCGTGAGATCATGAAATCGCGCGTAGATGTGGTGGCCGTGGAATATAGCACGCCATTTCAAAAACTGATTAAAACCATCCAGAAGGCCGGTTACAGCCGCATCCCGGTATATCACAACAGTTTCGACAATGTGGCTGGCATTTTATACATCAAAGACCTGCTGCCACACCTCAACAAAGACGAAGATTTTCATTGGCAGGAGTTCCTGCGTGATGCCTTTTTCGTTCCGGAAAGCAAACGCATCAACGAACTTCTTAAGGAGTTTCAGGAGAAAAAGATCCACCTGGCCATTGTGGTGGATGAATACGGTGGCACATCCGGCCTGGTCACCCTCGAAGACATTTTGGAAGAGATCGTGGGCGAGATCAATGATGAGTTTGACATGGTAGAAGCCATCTATTCAAGGATAGACGCCAACACCTTCATTTTTGAAGGCAAAACCCTGCTCAAGGATTTTTGCAAGATCGTGGGTACCGAAGATGATGTGTTCAATGAGGTGAAGGGTGAGGCCGATACGCTTGCAGGGCTTATCCTGGAGATCAAACAGGAGATTCCTTACCGGGGGGCCAAAATAAAATACAAGCAATTTGAGTTTGAAATAGAGGGGGTGGATAAAAGGCGGATCAAGCGGATCAAGGTGAAGGTAAGAAAATGAAAAATGAAAAATCATCCGGCTCCAGAACGATGTCTCGTCCTGAAATAGGTTTACACTTTTTGTAAATAAAGATCAGGATTATGAGACCAGCCCCTTGCTTTGTTGAAAGGAGTCGTTATGATATCACCTCGACTGCGATCCGAAACACAAATACTTAAAACAGAAGAAAGACAAAGGAAATAGCCTGATGAGGTCAGTTATTTTTCGGTTTTTTTTACTAAGTTTTTGGCCAGCGGTGATTGGCCTGCTCATTGCTTGCGGCGGCGGACCGGAATCACCCAAACCCAGGGCCTACCCGAGGATCGCCTTGCCGGAGAAATCCTACCAGGCCTTCGACTCCGATTTCCCCTATCGGTTGGAATACCCGGATTATGCAGCATTTGTGCCTGATGAGCGTGAAAGTGCCGAGCCTTACTGGGCTGACATCGTTTTTCCAGACTTCAGCGGAAGTATCCACCTCAGCTATAAAACCATCAGCCATCCCGGAGAGCTTGCTGCATACCTGGAAGATTCGCGGAATTTTGTAC
>PWNO01000212.1 GCA_003557765.1 Bacteroidales bacterium | reverse complement strand
GCTCTTCCGATCTGATCTGGGGAAAATGCAAAGATATCAGTGAGACCAGCGATACCCATGCCTGGCCGATCCCTGAAGACCAGATCCATTCATCCTTTCACGACATCCGGGACGCCATTCTGATCGCCGACAGCCAAAGCAAAAAGGTTTCCAGCTCTGCCGGCCATGCGCTGATGCACAATCATCCTTATCGCAACCAACGTAAAGAGCAGGCCATTGACAACCTCACCAGGATCACAGACGCCCTGCGCACCGGCGACTGGAAGTTGTTTGGGGAGATCACGGAGAACGAAGCGCTGAGCCTGCACAGCCTGATGATGTCTTCCAGCCCAGGATATATCCTGATGCACCCCAACACCCTGATGATGATCAAAAAGATCAGGCGATTCCGGGAGAAATCTCAGGTGCCGGCATATTTTACGCTGGATGCCGGCCCCAATATCCACCTGATCTACCCGGCTGCAGAACAAAAACAGGTTACGCATTTTATTACGGATGAACTGGCACCGCACTGTGAAAACCGGAGATGGATAGCAGATACAGCAGGACCGGGGCCGCAAGAGTTGAGGTGATGTGTGAAGTCTTGCCTGTCACCGAACAAGCCCGGCATCCATTCATCCGGCAGCCGGACCAATGAATTGAAATTCACCATGATGCCACGACCGGGAAAAAAGTTTTATGCGAAAATCATGTTGTTCGGAGAGTACAGCCTGCTGTACGGTTCCCGTGCCCTCACTATGCCGTTCCGCAAGCATGGGGCAAAACTTGTCTTTGCTTCCACGGACATGACCGAAAAGCAGCAAAGGGTTGCCATGCGATCCAATGAACAACTGTATGCTTTCCGGGAATTTTTGATGCAAGACGATGCCAATCCGTCTTTAAATTCATTGCTGGACCTTGATAAGATGGCGGAAGAGCTGGCACAGGGAGTCTATCTGCGATCAGACATCCCCTCCGGTTACGGTCTGGGAAGCAGCGGAGCACTTGTCGCTGCCCTTTATGACCGTTATGGTGAGGCATCCGCCATCTCTTGGGATGATCAATGTGTCCGGGAGCTGAGCTGGTTGCAGGCCTTGTTCAGCAGAATGGAATCCTATTTTCATGGAAGCAGCTCAGGAATAGACCCCCTGTGCATCTACGCAGGAAAGCCGCTGCTCATTAAAGGCAATGACGACCTGTTGCTGACACGGCTCCGTCAGGAAATCACGTCCGCATCCGGGGGCTTCTTCCTGGTCAACACACACATTCCTCGCAAAACCTCCGACCTGATTGCCATTTTCAGGAAAAAGCTTGCTGATACAGGTTTCCGAAGGCGCTTTATGGAAGAATATATTCCCTGCAACGATGCTTGCATAGAGGCAGTCGCCAACACAAACCACAAACTGGCAGAGGAAGACTTTGTGCTTAAAACAAAACTGCATGAACTATCATCGCTGCAGTGGGTTTTGTTCCGTGAGATGATTCCGGAGATCTTCCGGCCCATGTGGCAGGAGGGACTGTCGACAGGCGATTTTATGATGAAACTTTGCGGGGCCGGCGGAGGGGGATTTTTGCTGGGCTACGCAATGAGTTTTCAGCAAGCATCGGGCCTGTGGCAAAAGCATCTTGCCAATGTGATCACACCCGACGGACAAACGCTGCACAGACCCTGTTAACTGACTAGCTGAATGGCAGCTCGCCTTACCACACCTGACAGGCCTTCCTTATAGAAAAATGTATACCTTTGCATCCCTGTTCCGGCATAAGCCCACAATCACATTCACAAGATGGACATTGACATTTTACAATGGATAGGCTATATCGCCTCGGCGATCATTGCCATCAGCATGACCATGAGCTCAATTGTGAAATTCAGGGTCATCAACCTCTTTGGTGCATCGCTTTTCTGCACATACGGCATCCTGATCAACGCATTGCCTGTGGCATTGCTCAACGGCTTCATCATCATCGTGGACATCTATTACCTGGTCAACATTTTTTCCCGTAAGGAAGTTTTTGATATCATGCGGGTAAGAAATGACAACAAATACCTGAAACGATTTCTGGATTTCCACCATGACGACATCCATCGTTTTTTCCCCGGGTTTACGCATAAGCCGGAGCTCAACACCTATACCTTTTTTATCCTTCGTGACATGGCCGTTGCAGGAATTCTTCTTGCCAGGCGTGTGGAAGGGGAAGTCCTGCATGTAATCCTGGATTACGTGAAGGCTGAATACCGTGATTTTAAAAATGGGAAGTTCATCTTCCACCGTTTGCAGGATGAGATGATCAAAGATGGATTCACCAAGGTAGTTACAGAGGGACACACGCCTTTGCACAAACGTTATCTCAGGAAACTGGGATTCAGGCAAACCTCCGAAGACCTTTTTGAGCTAAGGCTCTGCGCCAGCAGGCAGGATCAGGCAGCACAAAAAGCCAGGGAATAAAAGGGGAGAGCGCAGGTTAAGTATATGCTTATAAACCAAGCTTTTTCATTTTTTTCCAGAGTGCAACCCGGCTGATGCCCAGGAAGCGGGCTGTTTGTGTCTGGTTGCCATCATGCTGGTCGAGCAAAGCCGCCAATTGCGCTTTACTGACATGAACCCGCCCACCAGGTGTTTTTTTAATATTTCGCACATCATTTGCCCCGGGACTTTGCCGCACACCAGCTTCTCCGGCCTCAAACGGCTCCACATCCGGCATTTCAGGCGGCACTTCAACCCGGTAATCCGCTATGCTTCCAGGCAGATCTTCCTGGGTGATCAGGCTTTCCTGTACCAGCACAAAAGCGTGTTCAATGGCATTTTCCAACTCCCGGATATTACCCGGCCACGGGTATTGCATCATCAGCCGCATGGCCTCCCTTGTCAAGCCTTTGACCTGTTTCCCAGTTTGCGCATTGCACTGATCAATGAAATGATCACACAGCCTGGGGATATCAAGTGGACGCTCGCGTAGTGCAGGCATATGTATCGAGAACACATGAAGACGGTAGTATAGGTCTTCCCGGAATTCCCCCTTGCGGATCAGTTCCTGCAAATCTTTATTGGTAGCCGCAATGATCCGGATATCCACACGGATTGGTTTGTTGTCCCCTACCCTTTCAATGGTTTTCTCCTGGATAACACGCAGGAGCTTTACCTGCAAAGATGGGCTGATCTCACCAATCTCATCCAGAAAGAGCGTACCACTGTCGGCCTCCTCAAACTTGCCCGCCCGGTCTTTTATGGCACCGGTAAAGGCACCTTTCACATGGCCAAACAGCTCACTCTCCAATAAGGACTCCGAAAGGGCGGAACAGTTTACTTTTACCAGGGGGTTCTTCTGCCTGTCTGACAGGGCGTGTATGGCATCGGCAACCAACTCCTTTCCGGTACCGCTTTCTCCCGTAACCATAACATTCACCATTGAGTCGGCGGCAAGCCGGATCATCCTGTAGATCTGCCTGATCTTTTCATCGTGGCCGATAATGCGCTTTCCCAACACGAAATCTTCACGTCCAAAGCTTCCAGGGGCATGCACCACACAATCCATCTCATTGGATATATCTGACAAAACAAACACGTAATAATCGTTGCCTTCAGAGGTAAAGCCCCTTGCCATGAAATAGATCAGCAAATCCTCATCCCCCTTTTTCATGATGAGGGTTTTTTGAAAGTTTCGCCGGCGCTGCGCGATCATCTGCTGCATACAGCCTGACATGTCAAAGGCATGCCTGTCAGTAGTATAAAACCGTTTACGAAGCATTACGGCTCCGCCATCCTGACCATGACGCAGGCCAAAGATCGCTTCCCTGGCATGGCTGTTCATATACAACACCTCCAGCTGCGGATCCGTAATGACCAGGCCAGCAGGCATCTTGTCAGCAATGTGTGGAAAGTCCATTAACATAAATTATTTTTCATTAGTCCGGATGAAACCTCCATGCCAAATAAATTGACACACAGGGGGATGATTATTTTCACGGGGGCGTTCAGACTAAGTAGGCTTTTGGCTATTAGCCATTGGCTGTTGGCAAGAAAGCCAAAAGCTAAAAGCCAATAGCAGTCCTGTTGAAAACATACACGTCAGAAAACCAATAATTTGAAAAAATATAAACACATGAATATCCAGCGCATCGCAAAATGTTACACGCATGCACCTTGCTAAGCCATAAATAGCACCAAAACAGGCAACAGCCATTGCATGGCGGGCTGATTTTATTATCTTGCAAGCAAAAATCAATCACCTGCAAAAAAACTTACTGCAAAATACAACAATTCACGATATTGACAAAAGACAATAACCTGTGATCATCATGGATACACTGACTAAATACGAACTGGGGTTTTTCCCTACGCCTTTGCAAGAGCTGAAAAATCTTGCCGCACAATTCGAAGATACTTACCGGATCTTCATCAAGCGTGACGACCATACGGGTTTGGCCACAGGCGGTAACAAGACACGAAAGCTGGAGTATCTCATGGGTGATGCCCTGGCAAAGAAGGCGGATACCATCATCACGGCCGGCGCACAGCAATCCAACCATTGCAGACAAACTGCCGCTGCTTGCGCCCAGTCTGGCCTCAGCTGCCATCTCCTGCTCGGAGGTGATCCCCCTGAACACTTCACCGGCAACCTATTGCTCTCCAAAATGATGAATGCACATATTCACTACACCGGTGACCGCAGAAAAGGTGAAGACCTGGACATCCTGGCTGAGCAGCTTAAAAAAGAAGGACGAAACCCTTATGTCATTCCCTATGGGGGATCGAACCTCACCGGTGCCATGGGGTATGTCGAAGCCGCAGGGGAGCTCAAAGATCAGCTGGCCGACCAGCGGCTGCATATCGATCACGTGTTCTTTGCTTCCAGCTCCGGCGGCATGCAGGCAGGACTATTGCTCGGAATGGCCATGCACGGGCTGCACACACAACTGATGCCCATACGTATCGACAAAGCTGAAATGCAGGGAATGACACTAAAGGAAATTGTAAAACACATCGTCGGCGAAGGAAATGACAGGTTAAAACTGCCCGTTCCAGTAAACACCGACTCCATTCTTACCATAGACGGTTACGAAGAAGCCGGCTATGGGGTGCTCACCCAAGAGGAAAAAGAAGCCATCCTGACCCTGGCCGGCAGTGAAGGCATTCTGCTTGACCCGGTTTACACCGGACGCGCTTTTTATGGCATGCTGGACCACCTGCAACATAAGCGCATTACACCGGGATCGAATGTGCTGTTCTGGCATACAGGGGGGATTCCTGCCAACTTTTATTATGCAAGTTTGTTAAGTTAAGTTTGCAAGGGTGTTTTTTGTAGTTTTGTGTTCCTTATAACAAAATGAACCCTCCATGCCAATATATTGACACACAGGAGGGTGATTATTGTCATGGGGGCGTATAGACTAAGCAGGCTATTGGCTATTAGCTATTGGCTATTGGCAAGAAAGCCAAAAGCTAAAAGCCAATAGCCAAAAGCATTCCTGTTAAAAGAATAAACACCAGATAACCGATTAGTTGAAAAATATTAACACATGAATAATCGTGTACATATGATCATATTGCGTTCGGCATTATTATTTGCATTCCTGCTGGGTCTAATTACTCCCCATGGTGCCTATGCGGATCAGCCGCGGGGCCCGCAGGCGGAGGCTGAAGCCCTGCTGGCGGATCTTCCTGCCTTCATGAAGCGTGGGATGGATGACTGGGGAATCCCCGGAATGGCCGTAGCGGTTGTCAGAGATGGTGAGCTGGTCTATAGCCGGGGGTTTGGCATACGCAAGCTGGGTGGTGATGAGCCTGTCGATGAGCATACCATTTTCGGCATGGCGTCCCTGACCAAGGCCATGACGTCAGCAGCCATTGGCATGTTGGCAGACGAAGGCAAATTGAGCTGGGATGACCGGGTACGCGACCACCTGCCCTGGTTCACCCTTTCCGACCCGTGGGTCACCGCACATGTCACCATACGCGACCTGCTGTCGCACCAGGTAGGCATCGGCCGGCTGACAGGCAACCGGCTGCGCTTCATGCCGGGCCGGGACCCGCAGACCATCATGGAATTTGTCAGCCACATGCCCTTAGAAGAGGACTTCCGGTCAGGGTATGTTTACAGCAATATGATGTACATGGTTGCCGGACAAGTGATAGAGGCGGCCTCAGGAATGTCGTGGGATGAATTCATGCAGGAGCGGTTTTTCGAGCCGCTGGGAATGGAAAAAGCATCCACGTCCATCACACAAATCACGGACACCTGCAATGCAGCTTGGCCGCATCAGGAAATTCGCGGAAAAGTGCAGGTGATCGAAAGGAGAAGCTTTGACAATGTGGGTCCTTCAGCCTCAGTAAACGCCTCTGTGCACGACATGGCCCAATGGATGATATTGCAGCTGGGTCAGCCTGGAAAATATGGCGAGCAAAGGCTGATCAGCGAGGAAAGCATCCTGGAAACTCACCAGCCGCAACAAGTGTTCCGTTCAGACGATCCGCTTACCGAGCCACTTACCGGCTACGGACTGGGTTGGGGGCTACGCTATTATGAAGGGTACCGGATATCCCAACACAGTGGCGCTACGGATGGCATGACAAGCCTGTTGGCCATTCTGCCTGAAAAGGACTTGGGTGTGCTGGTATCCAGCAACCTGTTTTGCAACTTCAGGCCGGCCGTCAGGAACTATATCCTCGATGCCATGCTGGACATCGACAGGGAACGTGACTGGCACGCACACTATTTTGATGCCTATCTCGAAGAAAAGGGCGAGGCCCTCGAGCAAAGGGAAGCCATACACGATGCCAGGAAGCCCGACACCTCAACCACCCTGGACCCTGAAGCCTATACAGGGCTGTATTTTCATGAGGTGTATGATGATGCCCGCATATTTCTGGATGACGACGGACTGCTGGTGATGCAACTATGGGATGATGACGAAATGATTGCCGACCTGGAGCATTGGCACCATGACACCTTTCTTGCCCACTGGCGAAACCCGGCCATGCGTGAAAAGTTTGTGACCTTTCAATTGAACGCCCAGGGAGAAATCAGTGAATTGCACGTAAACTTCACGCTCCGCCAGATCCTCATATCTGCAGGCACCTATCCGGCCGACTATTACCGCATCGTGAAATACCAAAAAGCAGCACACTAAGCTGTTTACATATTAAAAAAATCATTACCTTTGCACCTCATTTTATGAATATCATCATTACAAACCTATTAAACACATCAAGATGCAAAGACAGTACGAAACCGTTTTCATTATGACTCCCGTTTTGTCTGAAGAACAGATGAAGGAAGCGGTAAGTAAGTTTCAGGACTACCTGAAAAAGCAAGGAGCTGAGATCGTGCATG
>PWNO01000129.1 GCA_003557765.1 Bacteroidales bacterium | reverse complement strand
TATTTCTGATGACAGATTCCATATTTCAGGATTAAAATGTGATGTTGATTCCTATGTTGAATGACCTGGCCAGCGGGTATGTGCCCCAGTCGATTCCGGCAGCTGCATCTCCCTCTGCCCTGGAGTTGTCGCTGGTGGTCATTTCGGGGTCCAGACCGGGATAGCGTGTAAAGGTCAGCAGGTTGTGTGCGATGAAATAGATCCTGGCATTTTCCATTCTCAGCCGCTGCGTCATTCTTTCGGGCAGGGTATAACCGATCTGCAGGTTCTTGAGCCTCAAAAAGGAGGCATCCTCGAGGAAGCGGGTTGACGGTTTGGTGTTGTTCCCTTTGGCGCTCCAGGAGGCCCTGGGCTGTGTGTTGCTGGTTCCTTCGCCCGTCCATCTCTCTTCGTAATACCGCATGGTAAGGTTGAACGGTCTGTAGAAGCCTTCTATGTCGGTGGCCACCTGGTAATAGATCTGATGACCGAAGGCGCCATGCCAGAAAAGGGAAACATCAAAGCTTCTGTATGCTGCAGTCATCTGAAAACCGGTTGTGTATTTCGGAATGGCACTACCCACATGTACACGGTCCTGTTCGTTAATGATGCCATCACCATTCTGATCCATGTATTTGACATCTCCCGGGCGAATATTTGAACCCTGGTAAGCGCTTGTAACAATTTCGAGTTGGTTTTGGAAAATGCCATCCATTTCGTACAGGAAAAACGAGCCAACCGGGAATCCAACTTCCGTGCGGGTGGCGAAAACACCGTGATCGATACGTCCGCCCATTATGGGTGCTGCAAGGCTTAAAACCTCATTGTGCAGGTAGGCCATGTTGCCGCTAAACTCAATACCAACCTGGCCTATCCGATCGCGGTAGGTGAGTTCCAGTTCAAAGCCTTCATTCAGGATTTCACCATTGTTGACCCATGCTGGGTTTGCATAACCGGCTGAAGGGGGAATGGGTTCCATTACAAGCATATTGGCCGTTATTTTCCGGAAATAATCCATCGCAAGAAACAGCCTGCTTTGCAAAATGGCAATATCCAATCCAATGTCGAGCTGTGTGCTCGTTTCCCACTGCAGGTCCCTGTTGCCCAGTACCGATATGGCATAACCACTTGCCGGACTTCCTCCGAACGGATAGTTGAAGTTTGGTGCGATCTGATCGGAATAGGCATAGTTTCCCACTTCCTGGTTACCGATTGCCCCGTACCCGGCCCGAAGTTTCAGTATGTCGAAGAAGTCATTGTTGCTCATAAAGCCTTCCCTGTCGATCCGCCAGGCACCTGAAATGCTGTAAAATGTTCCCCAGCGGTTATCCGGACTGAACCGTGATGATCCGTCGCGACGTAATGTCCCGGATAAAAGGTACCTGTCATTGTAGGAGTAATTGATGCGTCCGAAAAACGATAACAAGGTATTCGCCCAGCTGCTTTCGGAAACTACGATGGTGCCCAGCCCATTCCCAAGGAAAACCAGGTTATCGGCCTGGTCGGGGAAATCGCGCTGGGTGGCGGCATCTGCATATCCATTATTTCTGATGGCCTCTGTTCCGAACATTACCGACAGGTCATGCCTTTCAGCAAATGTTTGATTGTATGACAATACGTTGCTGGCAGACATGGACTGGTAGTAACCATTGTTGATTTGTAATGAGTTGGGGTTGTTGATCCTGTTGTTGGTGCCCCAGTTTTCGTTAAACCTTCTCCGGTAAAAATCTGTTCGGTCTAAACCGTAAGTGCCTGAAAAATGGAGCGTCGGGAGTATTTCTATATGTGCGTTGACATCCCCAAATATCCTGTTTTCCCGTATGTTATTATTCATTTTATGTGCCAGACCCACCGGGTTATATCCATCACCGAAAAAACCGGGATGAGAAGGCATGTCCACATAATTCCCTTCATCGTCCTTTACGGGGATGGGCGGTGTGCGGAACAAGGCATACCTTACCACGCTTCCGCCGTTGCCGCCAAACCCGTCGCCACTGCTTCCAATAATGTCATTATCGCTTCTCGACATGTTTACGTTCGTACCCAGGCGGATGCGGTCATTGATTCTGCTGTTGAGGCTCAGGCGGCCGCTGTACCTTTCATAGGAGCTGCCGTGGATGATTCCTTCCTGTTCAAATAAGTTTCCGGACACTATGTAGGTAAGTTCATCTGTTCCTCCACTTACAGAAATGCTGTGATTCAGAATGGCACCATTCCTGAATATGGCGTTCAGGTGATCCACATCCGGTACAGCGCGAGCCAGATCATCTTCGATGAGCCCTCTAAGCAAAACAGGGTTGGTGATGAAGGCATTATCGTTGTTCGCGGCTTCGTTATACATCTCAATGTACTGGTCGCGATTTGTCATGGGTGTCAGTGGACCATGTTGTTGAAAGCCGACCTGGGACGAGAACTCAATCCTCGGCTCGCCGGTTTTGCCTTTGCGTGTGGTGATGAGAATGACACCGTTATTGGCCCGAGCACCGTAAATGGCGGCTGAAGCTGCATCTTTAAGAATACTGATCGATTCAATGTCGTTAGGCGAAAGTGTCCTCAAAGCATCTGTAGTGGGAACGCCATCCACGATATATAGCGGATCATTGCTGCTGTTGATCGAACCTACACCGCGAATCCGGACATTTACACCTTCTCCCGGCATCCCGGTATTGTGCGTGATATTTACTCCGGAGGCCCTCCCCTGCAATGCCTGGTCAACGCTTCCAACTGGCAGCATGCGCAAATCTTCAGAGTCGATGCTTGAAACGGCACCCGTAAGATCCACCTTTCGCTCAATCCCATATCCCACAACCACAAACTCATCCAACAGTCGAACATCCTCTTTGAGAACCACATCTATTTGGCGCTGTTGAGCAACAACAATGCGCTGACTTTGATAGCCGATAAAACTGAATGCAAGAACAGGATCACTTACATCTGCAGGGATAGAAAGGGTATAGTTTCCGTCGATGTCGGTTGTAGTACCAATAGTGGTTCCTTCAATGATTACAGTAACGCCGGGAATACCAAAGCCCGTTTCATCGGCGACTGTTCCGCTCACCTCTGCCGGGCCGACATTCTGGCCCGGAAGAAGCAAGGGAACCCAAAACAACACAACAAAAAGAAAAAAAACTGTTTTTTTATGCGTTTCCATATGTTTGTATTTTTTTTCTGTTTTTTTGGAAGAGGGATTTACGTTTCTGTTTTGTGAGGAAATCGCTCATTCTATGGGATATTATAGGTTACTATGATATCGCCTGCCATTAAACTGCCGTTGGATGTTACAAGACTTAAACCCTGTGGTATTTCAACAACAAGCAAGGCACTTTTCCCGGGAATCGTGACGGCCACGTTGCTGCTAATGTTCTCTGCAATTATTTTCCCGTTGATGACATCATAGAGATAAATGGCTTCTCCATTATAAACGTAATTAATGGTTTTTTCAGTATTGTAAGGGTTATAAATTAAGAAGGTCGGATAGGATTCTTCCCTGAAAAAGTCGGTGGCAAGGCAATCTAGCCTGAGGATTCGTTTTACGTTTGTTTTTTCAATGATGGAGCCGAAAATACCGATGTGTGCAGAACCATAAAGGCTGAAAACCGACACGTCTGGATTTGTATCGACCCAGAGAGGTCCATCGCCGGTTGCGACGGGAGAAACCCCCTCTAACTCCAGCTTGCCAAGGTGGTCTTTCTTGATCAGCCCTTCATAACCGATCACATTTCTTGTCAGGTTCTTCTTTTCCGGCAGAAACTGGTGTTCGTCGGGTATCTCATTCGGATAAAAAAGCCTGGCGGCACTGGCTGCATTCAGCATCCATTTGCCGATGGTTTCTGCATATTGTGGTGCATATCGGACCATCGGCACAAGGGGCCAGGCCATATCGAAGGTGTTCATCAGAAATGCAAATCCGCCGTTGTGAGCCCAGCTGCCCTGGAGACCGTGTACATCATAATCGCCCCACCGTTCATTGATGATCCCCCAGCCGTAACGGCCATCTTCGGCGGTTGTGCCGTCGAAGGTCCAATCGAGAATGGGGTGAAAATCGTAATCAGTGCCATGCTGAGCGTTTAACCTTGCAGCCGTGTAAGCACCAAAGGGCATCAACACTTCGTAAAAACGGCTTTCTTCCTGCGCAAGCAAAGCCCGAATGGCGGAGTGTGCTCCTTCCAGAAAACGGGGATCACCAAACTTCTGGTAAGCGTTTAGCAAAACCCAGGCATGCCCGGCAGCAGCATCCTCCTGGAAAGGGATGTGGCTGCGCCGTCCCTCCATTGTTGAATAATCAAAAAATGAATGATGATAGTTGCCATCTAGAATCGAATCAGCCCTGAAAAATTGTTCTGCGATAATGTACATGATACTGTCGGAGCGTTCATCCGGGAAAAGATCTCCAACTGCATAGAACAGGACATTGGGAAAAACATCATACCACCAGTCGCGCGCATAGCCGCCACCCAAATGCCCAACCCTTTCAGACGTATTGTTCATCACAATGTTCCAGCCATTTTCAATATTAAAATAATTATGAGCCATCCGCACATAATTAAAACCATTCTGGTTTGTTTTGTCGATACCTACAAGGCCGGCGCTCATCAGTGCAGCCAGCGAATTGATTGCTTCATGAAACTCACCACCGTGAGTATCTGCTCCCTGACGAACATCTCCAATTGCAGTAAAAAGTCCAAACGTTTGCTGCGGGAAGTTCCTCTGGCTGTTGTCAAGCCAGATAAATGGCAAATGTTCACCCCTCAGGTCATGGTTAAAAACATAACGGTCAAAATTATGCGTCATCTCATGCCAGTCTAGCATCTTGTAAGGCTCCGGCAGGTATGGCATCTGTTCAACCCTGTTTACTTGTATCTGCTCAATGCTCTGGTCGCGCCTACATGAAAACAAGAGGAGGATTACAAGCGCAATGACAAATGAAAATATATGGACTTTCCTGATTATCATGGTTTCTTATGCTTTATCAGTTTATATTTCGAGCTTTGGTGCATCCAATTCCGGATTTTCCTTTTTGACCTGATCTATTGTCCGGTTTGTGTGTCGGATGATGTTCTTCGCCAGCGGAATGGACAGCAATTGGATGGTAGCAATGATTAATACGGATGATCTTAGTGCCACCACTTCTGAAACAAAGAAAGCCAGATAGATGAACAAACCCAGTCCGATGAACCTTCCGATATATAAACCGTACTCATGATGAAAGATATAAGCAAACTCACTGCGGTTTTCCTTCACCGACAGTACATCTATGATACGCATCTGAATGGGAAAGTATGCAATATCATGCAGCGGCATGAACAGCACCTTGCTCAGTACAAAGATGATGACGCCCACCGCGGAAAACAGAATTTGGTTTGCCAGGGCACCCAGGAAAAATACGAAGATTCCTGCTCCAAAGATCAGTAGCCGGTGTTGTGGTTTTGCTGTTCTACCAAGCACATATAGGAGAAACGCTGTCAGTATTCCGCTAACGCTCTGAATCAACCCTAACGAACCCTCATCACCAACCAGGCGCATGATCAAAATGGCAGGGGCTGTTACAAGATATCCCTGGACAGATCCCTTGAGGGCTGCAAGCCCAAGAAATTTGTTCCACAGCCAGTCATATTTCCAGTAAATGAACTTTTTCTGTTTTGGATTTCTGAATTTGCCCAGATGGATCACGATGCTTGAAAGAATCGTTAATCCGATCACGGCGTATGCTATTATGCGGTAAGCGGTAGCCATGCTGCCGTCAAACCAGCCGTGCACGTTGCTGCTTCTTAGGTACCAGCCCACTATTGCCGGAACGAGGATAAAAGTGATGGTGTAGAAAAATGTTTCCACGCCAAAATAATAGTTGCTGTTCTGATCATTGGTGGTATCCAGTGCAAGAAAATCGCGGTTTGCCCAGAAAAACCCAAATGAGCCACCCATGATGAATCCGGCGATGGCCACACCGGTGAAGCTCATGACGGTGAGTGACATCATGAAAAGCATGGATACCCCGCTTAACAGCATACCAAAGCTATACAGCCGCGACACGTTGAATTTGTTCAGCAAAAAGCCGTTGATCAAAAAAGTGAAAGGGATGCCTGTGTACACACAAAGCTGGTAAACGGCCACCATTGCCGGGTTGTCGGCGCTGCGCATGATGTAAGCACCAACAAAAATATCTATGACCGGAAGCACAAATGCGTAAATCATGTTGGTCATCAAAACCAAACGCATCAGCCGGGGCATGGTCATAAAAAACCTGTATTCTCCCAAAAGTCTGTTTTTCATCTACATCCAGAATTTAATAAACAACAACAATCATCATCTCAAAATATAATATGCCGGTCATGCGCTTACTGCTTTTTCAATGACTGGAGTATTTCTTTGATTGAAAGCTCGGCGCCGCAGATCACTTCGTCGCTGGCACCATAATATATAGTGATGATATCACCATCCACAATATGACCATTTGTAAAGATCACGTTGCCGAAAAAGCCTGTTTTCTCGTAATCCATGATGGGTTCCATGATGGGATCCTTGCTTCTTGCCAGTACTTTGGCCGGATTTTCCTTATCCAGCAGGAGTGCACCCAGGCAATAGCGGTTCTCCTTGTTGGCACCATGGTAGATCTCAAGCCAGCCCTCGTCGGTCTCGATAGGTGCGGCACCGGCGCCAACCCTGGCGCTGTCCCACATCCCCGGCCGGGTAACCGCAACACACTGATGGTTCCCCCAATGACGCAGATCGGGAGATTCGGCAATCCAGATGTAATTGCCACCCAGCTCAGGACTGCTGGGGCGATGCAATGCATAATACCTGGCGCCGATTTTACGCTCAAAAATTGCGCAATCCTTGTTGTGCGGCGGAAAAATCATGCCGCGGCGCTCGAAGGTTTTCCAGTCGCAGGTAAAAATATACCCCACTCCAACAGCAACTTCCGAAACTTTGGTATAGGTCAGGTGAAATCCATCCTCCATTTCGGTAACCCGGCAATCTTCGACACCAAAAGCTTCCAGCGCCCCTTCCCCGTTAATGGGAGGATAGGCGGGGTCTTCGCGAAAATGCTTTCCATCTTCGCTGCAAACAAGTCGCAAGTGCGAGAGGGTTGTGAGATAGTTCTTGCCATCGTAGGCAATAACGCGGGGATCAGAATCGTCAAGCAGGGGATCCCCTTTGGGGAAAGTAAGAATCTCAACCTCAGCCTGGTCATTAAATATGGGGACCTTTATGGAGTTGTCATCCTGCTTTGTTCTTTCGGCAACACGGCAAAGCAGCCAGGTTTTATTGCCATGGCGAAAGACGCCCGGGTTGAGCAGACATTCCACATGCATTCCGTCGATGCTCGGCTTAATATCTTTTGGGCGTAAT
>PWNO01000249.1 GCA_003557765.1 Bacteroidales bacterium | reverse complement strand
TAATGTGATAATGTGATAATGTGATAATGATAATGTGTTAATGTGTTAATGTGATAATGTGATAATGTGATAATGATAATGTGTTAATGTGATAATGTGATAATGTGATAATGTGATAATGTGATAATGTGATAATGATAATGTGTTAATGTGCTAATGTGATAATGTGATAATGTGATAATGATTTTGTGCTAATGTCGCCTTGGTGTGTCCGAAAGAATGACTTTGACCCGTCCTGATTTTTGTTTACAAAAAGTGTAAACCTATTTCAGGACACGACAGCCTGACTTACATCCGAAACCCTTCATTAGCACATTGGCACATTGGCACATTACCACATTTTTTTGCTCCTCCACACAAAATATCCTATCTTTACATCGAACCAAACCAAAGCCATCATGAAACACCTCAACCTCACCCTTGACAACCTGGAAGAACTCATTCCTGAAAGCTTTTCCCAGGAGCAGAAAGCAAAAGCAAAAACCCTTTTTTACAAAGAGCTGGCCCTGCGTGCCCATCGTTTTTACGGGGGCAAGATGCAGACCGTACCCAAAGCGCCGGTGATGGGGTTTAACTGGTTTAATGCCTGGTACACCCCCGGGGTGTCGAAGATTTCCACCACCATCCGTGATGACAACAACACCTCTTACGAGCTCTCCAACCGGGGCAACCTGGTGGCCGTGGTGAGTGACTCCACACGTGTGCTGGGCGACGGTGACTGCACTCCCCCCGGCGGCATGGGCGTAATGGAAGGCAAGGCATTTCTGATGAAATACCTTGGCGGTGTGGATGGTATCGCCATCTGTGTAGACAGCCGCGGGCCGGACGGCAAAAACGACCCGGAGAAGATCATCGACTTTGTCAAGATGTCGCAGCATAGCTTTGGTGCAATCAACCTGGAGGATATTTCCCAGCCCAACTGCTACAGGGTACTGGATGTGTTGCGCGAGGAGTGCGACATCCCGGTATGGCATGATGATGCCCAGGGAACGGCTTGCGTGACCCTTGCCGGACTGCTGAACGCACTCAAGCTGGTAGACAAAAAGATGGAGGATGTGAAGATCGTATACAATGGTGCCGGTGCCTCCAATGCGACCATCGCGCGCATCGTGAATACTGCAGGTGCTGATCCCGCCAAATCGATCATGTTCGACTCCAAAGGCGCCCTCCACAAGGGAAGGAAAGACATTGAAGCCGATAAACGGTTCTATCGCAAGTGGGAGCTTTGCCAGATCACCAATCCCAGGCAGGTGGACACAATGGAAGAAGCCATGCGGGATGCCGACGTGCTGATCTCCATGTCAAAGCCAGGACCTGATGTGGTGAAAAAGGAATGGATCTCATCAATGGCAGATAAAGCCATCGTGTTCGTATGCGCCAACCCGGTGCCTGAGATATACCCTTATGCAGCCAAGGAGGCCGGAGCCTATATCGTGGCCACCGGAAGGGGCGACTTCCCCAACCAGGTAAACAACTCCATTGGCTTCCCGGGCATCCTGAAGGGTGCACTGCTGGTCAGGGCGCGCAAAATTACAGACAACATGGCGATTGCAGCCGCAGAAGCCATCGCCCGTTTTTCTGAAAAACGTGGGATCCACAGTGAAGACATCGTGGCCAAGATGGATGAGCACGAAGTGTTCACCTATGAGGCTGCCGACGTGGCAATGCAAGCCATCAAGGACGGTGTGGCGCGCAAGGAGATGACCTGGCAGGAGGCTTACGATCAGGCCAGTGCTGATATCGACCACGCCAGGAAAACCACCAGGGCGCTGATCGAGAGCGGTTCCATTGCAGAGCCACCACAAGAAATGCTGAATGAAGCCTTGCAGGCCGCCATCGATGCAGTGAAATAGCTTTCTGATACCCGGCACAGCGTCATAAGCCGGCATTTTAGGATACAGTAAGCTAGCTTCGCCGACCTGCCTGGCAAAAAGCACATTTTTGTTTACGGTGTCAAAAGGATAATTGATCGTTTTCTATTACCTTTGACACCGTTTTTTGATGTATCCTCAGAAAACTGATTAAATAAAAAGGAAACCCATACCCCCAAAAGCGATGATTTCTTTCCTGGAAGGCCAGCTGGATGAAAAAAATCCTGCATACGTAGTAATCAACTGCCAGGGCGTGGGCTACCTCGTACATATCAGCTTGAATACCTTTGAGGCATTGCCTGATAAAGGCATGGTGCGGCTGGCCACACTTCAGGTTATCCGCGAGGATGCCCATATCCTGTATGGCTTTGCTGATGATGAAGAACGGGAGCTTTTTAAACACCTGGTCTCCGTCAGCGGTGTTGGTCCGAACACAGCACGCATGATCCTTTCTTCCATGACACCAGCGGAGATCACAACAGCCATCATCCATAACGACATCCAGATGCTTTCGTCGATTAAGGGTATCGGTGAAAAGTCAGCAAGCAGGATCATCGTCGACTTGAAGGACCGCCTGGAAAAAGAAGGTCTACTAAAGGCTGAAAAAATGGTGGTTACAGACAATACCATGCAGCAGGAAGCGTTATCTGCTTTAGTGATGTTGGGATTTGCCAAGCCAACAGCGCAAAAGGCCATCCATGCCATACTGAAAAAGCACCAGGGCAGTGTGCCAAGTGCAGAGTTCCTGGTTAAAGAGGCATTAAAAAGTATCTGATTCTGTTTCTAAATAATTGATTAGTGCTAGCAAGGCGAATACGAGCATTTTTTACATTATTCTTTTGCCTGGTCATACTCTCTGTTGCTGCTGCAGCTGAGCATGCTGTAGCCAGCAACGACACCTTGCCCCCCATCGAAGATCCGTTGCCGGGGATGCCTTTTGAGAGTGCCGTGGTGTACGACTTTGACAGATTCCCCGTGTCCGGACTGTCCCTTACCAACCCACGCGTGATTACCACCCATTACGAATACGACCCGGACTCCGGGCACTATGTGAAGACCCAGCGTATCGGCGACATGGTGATCGGCAGGCCCGTGTACATCTCCTTTGATGATTTCTTATCTTATGATATGGATCGGCGATTGCAGGACTATTGGAACGAAAGGGCCACCCCCCAGGATTTTGAACGTCGCGACGGCCTGATTCCTGAGATCCATATCGGAAGTGAGTTTTTTGACCGGATCTTTGGCGGAAGCACGATCGACATCCGCCCCAGCGGCTCTGCGGAACTTATCTTCGGCGTGATGTCGAACTACCGCGAAGACCCGGCGCTTGATGAACAACGCCGCCGCACCACCAACTTCGATTTCCAGCAAAGGATACAGCTTGCCGTAGAAGCTGAAATCGGGACCAAGGTCACCCTCGGCGCCAATTACAACACAGAGTCAGCTTTTGACTTTGAAAACAGGATGAAGCTGGAATACCGGGGCACCGAAGATGAGATCCTGCAGCTTGTAGAGGCCGGCGATGTGACGCTGCCCCTGCCGGGAAGCCTGATCACCGGGGCACAAGGGCTTTTTGGATTTAAAACAGAGATGCTGTTCGGTAATACGCGGGTGACCACTGTGTTTAGCCAGCAGAAAACAGAATCCCGATCCATACAGGTTACCGGCGGCGCACAGATGACCGAGTTCATGATCCGGGCGGATGAGTACGAAGAGAACAGGCACTTCTTTTTGGCACAGCATTTCCGCGACAATTACGATGATGCCCTCTCCACCCTGCCCAGGGTGTCTTCCAATATCGAGATCACCCGACTGGAGGTATGGGTCACCAACATCGGTGCTGCCACCGAAGACAACCGCAACATCGTGGCTTTTTCCGACCTCGGTGAATATGCTCCCCACAACCCCCAGGTCAGCGGCCCCGGCGAACACAGTCCGCAGCCTCCCAGAAACGAAACCAACAACCTGCTTACCCAAGTGGTACAGCCAGGACAGATCCGCAACATCAGCAACGTCAACAGTTACCTGGGCGGCATCGACTTCACCTCCGGATCCGACTATGAGAGCGTGGAAAATGCACGCCGCCTGAGAAGCAATGAATACACCTTTAATTCCCAACTGGGCTTTATCTCCCTGAACCGGACCATCAACCCGGACCAGGTGCTGGCCGTGGCCTTCGAATATACGGTGATCGGAGACACCACCACCTACCGGGTGGGAGAATTTACCAACGACATCAGCGCACCGAATGGCCTTATTGTCAAACTGTTGAAAAGCACCACCATCGAGACAAACCATCCCAGGTGGGACCTGATGATGAAAAACATTTATAGCCTTGACTCTTACCAGGTCAGCCGTGACCAGTTCCGGCTAAATGTGTTGTATGAGAGCGAAGAACACGGCATTCCCATTGGCTTCCTGGAGGAAGGTCCTGGTGATGTGAAGGGTCAGCCACTCATCCGAGTGATGGGGCTTGACCGGTTAAACACCCAGATGGATCCCTATCCGGACGGTGTTTTTGACTTCATTGACAATGCAGCCACCCGTGGGGGTACCATCCAGGCTGACAACGGCAGGATCTACTTTCCTGTGGTAGAACCTTTCGGCGAACATCTGCGAAAAAAACTGCAGGATGAAGACCTGGGCAACAAGTATGCCTTTGACTCCCTGTATACGACGACCAAAAACCGGGCGCAGCAGTTTCCGGAAAAGAACCGCTGGTTTCTGGAAGGGCGCTTCCAGTCAGATGCAGGCGCTGAAATTCCGCTAAATGCCATGAACGTACCTCCCGGATCAGTCATAGTAACCGCCGGAGGTGTTCCCCTCACCGAAAACGTAGACTACAGTGTGGATTATTCCATGGGCAGGGTCCGCATTCTCAACGAGGGCATCCTGAACTCCGGCACCCCCATCAACATCTCGCTGGAGAGCTCTGATATGTTCAACCTGCAGACGAAGACGTTGATGGGAACCCACGTAGACCACCGCATCAGTGATAATTTTAACATCGGAGGTACGATTCTGCGGTTGTCGGAGCGGCCCCTTACTCAAAAGGTAAGCTTCGGAGATGAGCCCATGGCGAACACCATATGGGGATTGAACACCACCTACTCGACCGAATCAGATTACATCACCCGCCTGTTGAATCGCATTCCCACTTATGAGTCCACCTCCACCTCCCGTATCACATTCAACGGGGAGTTTGCCCATCTGATACCCGGCCATAGCAGACATATCGGCAGTGCGGGGACTTCCTACATCGACGACTTTGAGGGCAGCAAATCGGCCATAGATCTGAAGAACGTGCAGCGCTGGCATATTGCCAGCACACCACAGCGTCAGACCAGTCCGGGGATGTTTCCCGAAGCGGCCCCGGTAGACTTCGCCGACACACTTGCGACACTGGCCTTCCGTTACAATGTGGCCCGACTGGCCTGGTATGTGGTCGACCCGCTCTTTACACGCAACAATAACCTCACGCCCACGCACATACGCAACGACGCCGACCAACGCTCCAACCATTTCGTACGTGAGGTGCTGGAAAACGAGATCTGGCCAAACAAGGAGAGCCCCACGGGCATTCCTTCCCCCATTCCCGTGCTCAATATGGCCTTTTATCCCTCCGAGCGTGGCCCATATAATTATGACATCGGTTCTAATTTTAGTTCCGGGATTGCGCAGGACGGGAGCCTTATTGATCCCGAAACACGTTGGGGGGGTGTGATGCGTGCCCTGCCGATGACGGACTTTGAGACAGCCAACATCGAATATATTGAGTTCTGGATGATGGATCCCTTTGTGTATGATGAGACGCACCGTGGTGGTGATCTTTATTTCAACCTGGGTGATGTGTCTGAGGATGTCCTTCGTGACGGACGAAAGAGTTTTGAGAACGGGCTTCCGATAGACGAAGAGGTGGTCAACGTAGATACCACGGCATGGGGGCGGGTGCCCACGGTGCCGGCGGTTACCAAAGCCTTCGACAACAATCCGGACTCGCGGCAATATCAGGATGTGGGTCTTGACGGTCTCAGCACAGAAGATGAACGCAGCTTTTTCAACGAACACTTTCTTCAGGTCCTTGCGGATCAGTATGGCACTGAATCCGCTGCTTATCAGCAGGCCTGGAATGACCCATCGGCAGACAACTTTCAGTATTACCGTGGCTCAGACCTGGATGCGGAAGAGGTCCCCATCCTGGAAAGGTATAAGCGATACAATGGGCTGGAGGGCAACAGCCCTACCTCAGACATGTCGCCGGAGCCTTTCCCCACAGCTGCCACCAACGTGCCCAACACAGAAGACATCAATGAAGACGGGACCCTGAACGAATCAGAGCGCTATTTCCAGTACAGAGTGAGCCTGCGTCCGGAGGACATGGAAGTCGGTCAGAATTATATCACCGATGTCATGGAGGCCACGGTACGCCTGGCCAACAATGAGGTGGAAACCGTGCGGTGGTATCAGTTCAAGATCCCTCTGCGCGACCCCAACAGGCAAGTGATCGGCAACATCCAGGACTTCACTTCCATACGGTACCTGCGCATGTTCTTCAAGGGGTTCGAAGAGCCTATCATCACGCGTTTTGCCACGCTGGAGCTCATCCGCGGCGACTGGCGTACTTACGACCGCGAACTTGCTGCCCCCGGGGAATATGTTCCGGGAGGCACCGATGAAACCACCTTTGACGTGTTTACGGTAAACATTGAGGAAAATGGTCAGCGCGACCCCATCCCTTATGTGTTGCCTCCTGGAATTGAACGTGAACAGGACCTTGGCACCACCACGATGCACAGGCGTAATGAGCAGTCTCTGGCAATGCGGGTAACCAACCTGGAAGACGGAGATGCCAGGGCGGTTTACAAGACGGCCAACCTCGACGTACGTCAATACCACCGACTGAAGATGTTTGCACACGCTGAAAAGGTGTTCGAAGAAGAAGACCTGCAGGACGGTGACCTTACGGTATTCATCAGGATGGGGTCAGACTTTACCGGCAACTATTACGAGTATGAGATTCCGCTTACGGTCACACCCTGGCTTCCCAGGACATTTAATCCTGAGGTGATCTGGCCTGAAGAAAACAACTTCGACATCCATTTTTCCAGGCTGCAGGATCTCAAACTTGAGCGAAACAGCCTTTCACGTGAAGCCGACAGCGGCGTGTCGGTCGCCAGGCCTTATAGCCAGTATGATGGCAACAACAAGATGACCATTGTAGGTAATCCCACCTTAAGCAACATCCAGGTGATCATGATCGGTATCAGAAACCCCAAAAGAACCAGTGAAACACCTGGTGACGATGGCTTGCCCAAGTCGGCGGAGGTGTGGGTTAACGAGTTGCGGCTGTATGACTTCAACGACCAGGGCGGCTGGGCTGCCAACGCCCGGATCAATGCCACCCTGGCAGATCTGGGGAACATCAACCTGGCCGGCTTCATGAGTACACCAGGCTTTGGAGGCATTGATCAACGGGTTGGTGAACGGCAGATGGAAGAAGTCATCAACTATGATATTGCCACCAACCTGGAGCTGGGACGTTTATTCCCGGAACAGATCAACGTGCGCATCCCCATGCACTTCAGCTTCTCAGAATCCATTAGCAACCCCCAATACAGTCCGACAAACCCGGACCTCTTCTTTGAAGACGACCTGGAATCCTATGATACCACAGCAGAACGCGACTCCATAAGGCGAATCTCACAAGACCTTGTCAGAAGAAGAAGCCTGAACTTCACCAACGTGTCCTATGTAGGGTCAGGAGAAAACAGGTTTTACAGTCCGGGCAACTTTGACTTCACTTACGCCTACAGGGAGGTTTATGCACGCAACATAGACATTGAATATGACAGGCAACAGCATTGGCGGGGAGCGATTAATTACAATTACAGCACAAGTCCAAACAATGTGACCCCATTCTCTAACTTATCTTTCCTTCAGCATAATTTGCTCAGGCTGATCAGGGATTTTAATTTCTACTACGCTCCGCGTTCTGTTTCATTTCAAACCAGTATGGACAGGGGGTATGCCGAGTCACTGATGCGCGGGCGAAGTGAGGGCTTAATCATTTTAGACCCCAATTATGTAAAGTCCTTCGACTGGGACAGGAGGTATGACATACGCTGGGATTTCACCAGGGCATTACGCCTGGAGTTCAATGCCAACACGCACGCACGCATAGATGAGCCAGAGGGGTCCATTGATGATGAAGCCCGTGATGTGATCATGCAAAACATCCGGAGCCTGGGACGCACAACCTTTTACACACACCGTGCTACGCTGAACTATAACATTCCGTTAAACAGGCTTCCACTGGTTGACTTCATCAACGCCAACGCCAGTTATGGGGCTGATTTCGACTGGGTTGCAGCGCCACGGGCTGCAATGGAACTGGGGAACACTATTGAGAACTCACAGACCCTTCGCCTCAATGTCAATGCCAACCTGGTGAACCTGTATAACAAGGTTGGTTTCCTGCAACGCATTAACCAGGGGGGTAGAGGCGGCCGGCAAACTGGCAGGTCCGGACCACAAGCTCCTGGTGATGATAATGGAGATGATGGGCCGGCGCGTCCCAATTATGGAAGGATCGCGATGGAAAACCTTTTGCGTACGATGATGTCGGTGCGCACCCTCTCGATCAATTATACGCAGACCCGTGGCACACACATGCCGGGTTTTGGCCCTGAAGCCGGGATACTTGGTCAGGACTGGAACCTGATGGCGCCCGGGACGGCATTCATCTTTGGCGGCCAGGACGACATCCGCCACCAGGCGGCAAGGGAAGGCTGGCTTGTGCAATATGAAGACATAGACGGCAACATTGTTCCCCTCAACATCCCCTTTGCCCAAAACAAAAGAGAAAACCTCACTGCCCGCTCCCAGGTAGAACCGTTAAGGGATTTGCGCATCGAAGTGACCGCCCAGCGCAACCACACCACGAACAGGAGCGAATATTTTACTGCAATCGACGGACAATATGAGTCGTTCAACCCGATGGAAACGGGTAACTTCAGCATATCCTTCTTTGCCCTTGCAACTACTTTTGAAAGCATCGACGACCGCACCTATAAGTCAGAAAATTTTGAAAACTTCAAGGACTACCGGCTTGATATCGCCATGCGCCTGGCCAATAGAAACCCCAACTGGGACGGAGAGGTCAACGACACCACAGTGTTCCCGACCGGCTATGGCCCCACTTCACAAGACGTGCTGATCCCCGCATTTCTTGCCGCGTACTCCGGACGTGATCCGTCATCCAGCACGCTCAACCCCTTCCTTCGCTTTCCCATGCCCAACTGGCGGCTCACCTATGATGGCCTGTCGAGAATTCCTTCCTTCCAAAGGCTCTTCCGGTCTTTTACCGTAGGACACGGATACAGGAGCATGTTCACCATCGGAAACTTTCAGTCGGATCCCCGGTATCGAGAAAAAGACGGCTATCAGATTGCAAAAAGCGAGGCCTCAGGAAACTATATACCTGAATACGAGATCGGCCAGGTTTCCATCAGCGAAGAGTTCAACCCCATGATCAATGTCGACGTCACCTGGCAAAACAACCTGATGACACGGGTGGAGGTACGCCGCACCAGAAACATGGCCTTAAGCTTTGCAAATAACCAGGTCACCGACAACCAGCGGACGGAATACATCATTGGTGCCGGTTACCGTTTCCAGGATCTGTCTTTTAACATCACCCAGGCGGGGCGCCAGCAACGTATCTCCAGCGACCTCACGCTGCGTTTCGACCTGTCCATCCGTGACAACAAGACCATTCTCAGAAGGCTTACCGAGGAAACTGATGTAATCTCCGCAGGTCAACGCTCCATTGCGCTCAACACCTCCGCGGAGTATCAGCTGAGCCCACGGGTGAACTTCAGGCTCTTCTTTGACCGCACTGTGAATAATCCCTTTGTCTCCAACCAGTTCCCCAACACCAACACACACGGCGGATTTAGCCTGAGGTTTACCCTCATGTAATGGATTGAGGTTAAGGTTGAGGCTGAGACTGAGGTTGAGACTGAGGTTGAGACTGAGGTTGAGGGTAAGGTTGAGGTTGGCATGAAGGGTTGGGAGATGGCCACAGGTCATACGCAAGCCCCGACATTTAGACTTTTAGTCCTTTTGTCCTTTCGTCCCTTCCCTCACCGGGAGGCAAACGAAAACTTTTCCTTAAACCGGATGAGTTCTTCCTTGAAGGAGACCGGCTCGGATGTCAGGAGGGGCAGAATGCGCTGATCCGGGCGAATTTTGATTTCGCGCATTACCAGGTGCTGATTGACAAAAATGATATCCAGATCAGGGTATATTTCCTTGATCACACCGGCAATATATTCGATCGACAGATTATGTTGACTAAAGTTGTATGTGCCTGATGGCAGCTCGTGGCGCAACAGGTTTGCCAGCATGTTCACCAGCTTGCTCACATGTACAAAGGCCCTTTGCTGCTTTCCGTTTCCGGTAATCTGTATGCTTCCGATGAAATTGGCTTCAAACATAAACCGGTTGATTACTGCGTCAAACCGAACACTTGGGCTGTACCCGTATACGTTTCCCGACCGGATGATCCACACCTTCCGGGTGTCCACCAGGCGTTCCACGTGTGCTTCACCACGGAGCTTGCTGCTTCCGTAAAAGGTTTTGGGGTCAGGAGGGGTGTCGATGTCGGTCATATCTTCTGAGGCGCCGTATACCGATGTTGTACTCACGTAAACCACCTGCTGCACATCACTTTCTTCGATGGCATACACCAGTTCGGCAGTTCCCCAGTGGTTGATCTGCTCAAACAAATGGGCATTTTCGGTGGCCAGCGGTGTAGAAACCTTTGCGGCCAGGTGATAAACCACGTCAACACCCTGCAGCACCTGGCGCAACTTTCGCGAATCCAGCAGTTCCCCATGAATGAAGCGCACCTTGCGGGGCTCATTCCGGGTGTCAAGAAAGAGGTTAAAATTTTTGCGACTCAGGTTGTCATAAATGATGACCTCCTGTACCTTAGCGTCCTTCAGCAGCTCAAAAACCAGTTCATTGCCTATGTAACCGGCACCGCCTGTGATGAGAATCTTCATGTGTTTACTTAATGATGAAATGACAAAAAGACGAAATGACAAAATGACAAAAGGTCAAAAAGTCTAAAAGTCGAAAGGTCAAAAAATCCGCGTGCGATGCGTTTCGCTTCTTACTTCTTACTGCCTACTGCCTACTGCCTACTTCTTGCTTCCAGTTTCTCCCTTCAGAGGATCCCACCCTTGCGCGGTCAACTTCACGAGCTGTCCGGAGCTGGTAAACAGATTTTCCCCCTGGACGGCTTCTGTGATGTGTCCAATGGGATGAATGGCTGTCATATCCTTGACTTTTTCATAATCTTTCTGGCTGACGGTAAATAGCAGTTCATAGTCTTCCCCTCCGCTTAGCGCGCAGGTTGTCGGGTCGACGTTAAACTCATGCGCCACCTGGGCCATCCGCTGGTCGACAGGGATCTTTTCCTCATAGATTGTAGCTCCCGTGCCAGACCTCTTGCATATGTGCAGGATTTCCGAAGCCAGGCCATCGGAGATGTCGATCATGGCCGTGGGTTTAACTCCGGCATCCCTGAGCATCCGGATGATGTCCTGACGGGTCTCAGGTTTAAGTTGTCGCTCAAGCACATAGGGGTATTTGCTGATGTCGGGTTGCATTTGTGGGTTAGCCTTAAAGGCTTGTTTTTCGCGTTGCAACACAAGCTGGCCACAATAGGCGGCTCCCAGGTTGCCGCTGACGAATAGCAGGTCATTGGGTTTCGCCCCACTCCGGTAAACTACATCTTCCCTTTGTGCCCTGCCCAGGGCCGTTACGCTGATCATCAAGCCTGAAGGACTGGTGGTGGTATCTCCGCCGACAAAGTCCACCTGGTATTTATCACAGGCGAGCAGCATGCCGGCATAGAATTCTTCAAGGGCTTCGAGCGAATAACGTGTTGAAATCGCCAGTCCCGCGAAAACCTGGCGGGGTTCGCCATTCATGGCATAGACGTCAGAAAGGTTCACGGTAATGGCCTTATAACCCAGATGCTTTAAGGGTGTATATACCATATCAAAGTGGACGCCTTCTATCAGCAGGTCCTTGGTGATAATGGAGACGTGGTCACCCTGGTCAACCACGGCCGCATCGTCTCCTACCCCTTTGAGTGTTTCCGGATGCCGTATCTTAATGCCCTTGGTGAGATGGTCAATCAGGCCAAACTCCCCCAGTGATGCAATGTCTGTCAATGCCTGTTTCTTTTTTTCGTCCCCCATTTTTCACTTTTCATTTTTCACTTACTTCCTACTTCTTGCTTCCTGCTCCCTACTTCCTACTTCTTGCTGCCTACTGCCTACTGCTTACTTCTTACTTCTTACTTCCTTCCCCCCTGTACCGCCACACTTTCGTCGTGCAGCAGCGTGAGAAAGCGCTTCACAAAATCCGGGTCAAGACCCAGTGCTTCTGCACGCCTGAGGCGGTCCTGAAAAAGTTCATTTTGCCGCCCAGGTTGAAAGATGGCTTCTCCATGTTTATTTTTCACTACTCCTACCTGCCTGGAGAGGATGAACCTGCTTGCCAGGATCTCCAGCAGGTATTGATCCTGTTCATCAATTTGTTTTCTCAGACTGGCAAGCTGGTGGGCGGCAGCACTCAGTGCTTCAGTCTCCCCCTGCACACGTTCAAGCAGCGCTTTCAGCTCAGCCGGAGTGACCTGCTGCAATGGGTCTGTAAGGGCTTTGCCGGGATTATGATGTGTTTCTATCATCAGTCCCTGCATATTCAACACCATGGATTTTGTGATCACCTCTTGTATCCACCGGGCATCTCCGGCGATATGGCTGGGATCACAGATCACCGGGAGTTTTGGCATTTTTTGTTTTAATGCGACAGGAATATCCCACATGGGCTCATTCCGGTAGAGGGATGTGCGGCCAGTGTGGAACCCCCTGTGAATGGCAATGATTTTTCGCGTACCGACTTGCATCATCCTTTCAATGGCACCTATCCATAGGCGCAAGTCGGGGCATACCGGGTTTTTGATCATCACCGGCATGTCAGTGCCAGCGATTACTCGGGCGATCTCCTGAACCATAAAGGGGTTTACAGTGGTACGTGCGCCCAGCCAGATCATGTCCACATCATGTGCAAGGCATAGTTCGGCGTGGCTTGGCCGTGCCACTTCCACGGCCACGGGTAAACCAGTTTCAGCCTTGATGTCTCGCAGCCAGGGCAGGGCCTTATCACCCCGGCCTTCGAAATGACCAGGCTGTGAGCGGGGCTTCCAGACGCCAGCACGCAACACGGAAACCATACCGGTATCTGCCAGCTGCCGGGCGGTTGTGGCAAGCTGTTGCTTACTCTCCACACTACATGGGCCGGCTATCACCAACAAGCCTTTATGCAATGGAAGCCACTCGGCCAAAGGCACAATATGATCACCGGATGTCGCTGAAGCCATGTGGTACGCCTTTTTCGCAAAGATAGCAAAAATGCACTGTAAACAAGGTATATATAGCGCTGGTTGCGCATGGGGGTTGAGATTGAGGATGAGGTTGAGATTGAGGATGAGATTGATGTTAAGATTGAGGCTGAGATCAAGGTTGAGGCTTGAAGACATCACATACCCCGACATTTTGCCCTTTCGACTTTTAGACATTTTGTCCTTTTGTCATTTCGTCCTTTTGTCATTTCGTCCTTTTGTCCTTTTCTTAAAAACATCATATATGCAAGAAAGTTGGGAGTGCAGTATTTTCATTACATTTGTGGGTGTTGTTTTGGGCCTCTTTATGGACATACACCGCATCAAAGAAAAGATCAACAATTACCAGTCAGAAGGCAGGAGGCTATTTGCCACCAGCAGCTTTCAGACCAGGAGTGTGGTGCTGCTGCACATTTTAAGCCGCATCGACAAAAACATTCCCATCTATTTTATCAACACCGGCTTTCATTTTGCCGAAACCATCCAATACAAAGACGCTGTCGCCAAACTGCTTGGCCTGCAGGTGATCAACCTGCTTCCTCACGTACCCAAAAGCATGCAGACCAACGCTCAGGGCAACCTGATGTTTACCTACGACCCCGACTATTGTTGTTACCTGAACAAGGTGCAGCCTGTGGAGGCCTTGTTTGAGCAGTATGACGTCTGGATAAACGGCATCCGGGCGCATCAGAACAATTACAGACAAGGCTTGCGGGAGGAAGAAACCATGCCACAGGGCACCATCCGCTACCATCCTTTGCTGAGCTGGACTACCGGGGAGGTGGAGGCCTATATCGACCAGCATGGACTGCCACTCCATCCACTGGAGGCCAAAGGCTACAAAAGCATTGGTTGCGAACCCTGTACACGGCCTGTCAATGGTGGAGAGGACGAACGCGAAGCACGGTGGCACGGAATGAAGAAAACGGAGTGCGGGCTCCATCTGCAGCCAAAAGGTAAGGCTACGGATATACAGCAAGGTCATTATCAAGGAAACACACCGGAGTAAAAAGGCGCTGCGCCAGGCAGCCACAAAAACCAAATGGCATCATCCCGCGGAAAAAATCCCGAAATAAATGTGAGGCCGCCTCACCGTTGTAAACGCCCAATGACGGCAATCCGGGGAAACACCGGTTTCAATGAGGCACCATTAGAAGCGTCCCGGACGGGCTGCTTGTCTGCTGAGAAAAACAACGTGTTGTATAACAGACAATTCCAATGGCAAAAAAGAAGTACTATACAGTATGGCGCGGCAATGAAACGGGTGTTTTTGATAGCTGGAAGGATTGTCAGAAGGCCATATCAGGCTACGGTGGCGCCATTTACAAGTCATTTCCTACCGAAGAACTTGCCTGGCAAGCCTATGAAGGCAATTATGCCGACTACATTGGCAAGGACAAACACGTGAGCAGGCTGTCGCCGGAGGAGCTCAAGGCCATTGGCAGGCCATTGATGGACAGCATTTCGGTGGATGCGGCCTGCAATGGGAAGACCGGGGAGATGGAGTACCAGGGTGTAGAGACCCAAAGTGGTGCACGGCTCTTTCACATGGGGCCACTTGCCGGGGGATCAAATAACATCGGGGAGTTTTTGGCCATCGTACACGCCCTGGCCTGGTGTCACAAGCACAACTTTCACAGACCTATATATACTGATTCGCAAACAGCCATCAGCTGGGTAAAGCATAAGAAAGCCCGCACCCGGGTAGAGCCGCGCGAAGAAAACCATGAAATCTTCAATTTGATTCACCGGGCGGAATACTGGCTGCAACACAACACCTGGAGCACCCCAATCCTGAAATGGCACACGGAGGCCTGGGGAGAGATCCCCGCAGACTTCGGTCGGAAATAGGCGGACTTTGCTTTCTTCAGATGTTGAACTTCATGTCTTTCACGTTAAGCTGCAGGCTGACCCTTCCGTTCCATTCATTTTCCTCGATCTGGTATGCCACATCAAAGGATTTGCACGCCTGCATGTTTTTCAGCTGATGGCCTTGCTGGAAGGCGATGGCGGGAATATCTGCAGTGTGCAGCCCGGGTTGAGAGACCCGAAACTTCAGGTGCTTGTTTCCAACCACACGCACATTTCCCTGGCTCACACAGTTGCGAGACACAAAGATGGGGTTGGGGTTTCCCGGTCCGAAGGGAGCAAATTGCTTTAGGACCCTGAAAAAGCGGCCTGCAATGCTTCCAATGGGGATCTCAGCATGGACTTCGATCTGAGGGATCAACATCTCTTCAGTGATGGTATCGTGTACCTCTTGCATAAAACACTGTTTGAAGGCGTCGAGGTTCTCCGGCCTGAGGCTCAACCCGGCCGCATATTTATGTCCGCCAAAATGTTCGAGCAGGTCACTGCAAGCATCGATCGCGTTATAGACATCAAAATCCTTCACCGACCTGGCCGAACCCGTAATCAACCCATTGGACTCGGTAAAGATGATGGTGGGACGATAATACGATTCGATCAGGCGGGATGCCACGATGCCGATGACGCCTTTGTGCCAGCCTGGGTCAAACAGCAGGGTCGCCTTGCTCTCTTTCAGTTCCGGAGAGGAGGCAATCATCTTCATCGCCTGTTTGGTGATATCCGTATCGAGGCTGCGTCGTTCGGTGTTGTTGTCGTTGATTTCGATGGTCAGCTCGTGGGTGTCGCCCATCTTTTTACAAACCAGGAGGTCGACTGCTTTCTTGCCTTTTTCAATACGGCCGGCGGCATTGATCTTCGGGCCAATCATAAACATCAGGTCGCTGACGCTAAGTTCCTTTGTAAAGGCAGTTACCTGGTCGGGTTTGGCTTTACGGAACACATTGCTGTAGAAGAGGATGGATTCAAAGCCGGCCCTGGGGTTGAAGTTGAGCCGTTGGAGGCCATAATAGGCGAGCACGCGGTTTTCCCCGGTGATGGGTACCACGTCAGCGGCGATGCTGACCACCACGAGGTCAAGGAACTTATCCAATCCTTCGAAGGGGAGTCTTCTCTTCTGATAGAAAGCCTGTGCCAGTTTAAACCCGAGACCGCAGCCGGAGAGCTCTTTAAAGGGATAATTGCAGTCAGGCTGCTTGGGATCCACCACGGCTATCGCAGTCAAAGGGACATCATCCGGACGGTGATGGTCGACCACGATGAAGTCGATGCCATTATCGGTGGCATATTGGATTTGTTTGTAGGCCTTGATCCCGCAGTCGAGTGAGATGATAAGCTTCACGCCCGTCTCCATAGCATAGTCAATGCTCTTGAACGACACGCCATAGCCTTCTTTGTACCGATCGGGGATATAATAATCGATGTTGGGATGAAATTCCTTTAAAAAATCGTAGACCAATGCGACGGCGGTTGTGCCATCCACATCGTAGTCGCCATAAATCAGGACGCGTTCACCCTTTTCCACTGCTTCTTCTATCCGCTCAACGGCCACATCCATATCCTTAAGCAGGAAAGGGTCATGCAGGTTGTCCAGCGACGGACGAAAGAAGTCACGAGCTTCCGCATAAGTGGCAATCTCCCTTTGTGCCAGCAGGCGGGCAAGGATGCGGTCAATCTTCAGGGTGGTGGCGAGTTTTTCTACTGTTTCGTGGTTATCTTCATCATGGAACACCCACCTTTTTCTTAGCATTTGTTTTTTTCGTAAAGATACGAAAAAAGCGTTTTCTGCTGTCAGTTTTGCAAGATAATTGTGATGTGGTTGTCACGCACATACACTACGCCGGGAGAGATCTGCATCCTGATCGTGTTTCTCTCTGCATCAATGATTTTTACCCCCCCGGAGGTAAGTTGTGCAACAATGGGGGCATGGTTTTTAAGCACCTCAAAAGAGCCCATTTCCCCGGGCATCTGAACCAGGCTGACCTCCCCCTGATATTGGATCTTTTCGGGGTCGATGATCTCAAGAAACATGTGCGTCTGATCCTGCATGATCGGTATTACCTTGTTTATAGCGCAATTTCACGGTGTCAATATTTCCGGCAAGGTTAAAAGCTGATTCCGGGATGTGATCCACTTCTCCGTCCAGAATCATGGAAAAGCCTTTGATTGTTTCTTCGACGGGCACCATGATACCTTCTCTTCCAGTATACTGTTCGGCCACATGGAAGGGCTGACTAAGGAAGCGTTGCACTTTTCTTGCACGCCTGACCACCATCTTGTCCTCATCCGACAGTTCCTCCATGCCCAGGATGGCGATGATGTCCTGCAGGTCTTTGTAACGCTGAAGGATTTTTTTAACTTCCTGGGCGGTTTCGTAGTGCTTTTCACCGACTATTCCAGGTTCGAGCAGGCGTGAGCTGGACTCCAGTGGATCTGCGGAGGGGTATATGCCGAGTTCGAATATTTTTCTGCTAAGCACGGTGGTGGCATCGAGATGGGCAAAGGCTGTTGCCGGAGCGGGGTCCGTAAGGTCGTCTGCGGGCACGTAAATGGCCTGCACGGAGGTGATGGAGCCCCTTTTGGTGGAAGAGATCCGTTCCTGCAGGATGCCCATTTCAGTAGCCAGCGTGGGCTGATAACCTACAGCCGAAGGCATGCGTCCAAGCAATGCACTGACCTCGGACCCTGCCTGGGTAAAGCGGAAGATGTTATCGATAAAAAAAAGGATGTCATGACCGGTGTCTTCGTTTTCCAGGTCACCATCGCGCAGGTATTCTGCCAGTGCCAGTCCGGAAAGCGCCACCCTCGCCCGTGCGCCAGGAGGTTCATTCATCTGTCCAAATACCAGCGTGGCATGGGATGAAGCCAATGCATCGTGGTCGACAAGAGAAAGATCCCACCGTCCTTCCTGCAAAGCCTGCCGGAATTCCTCCCCATAGTTGATCACCCCGGATTCAATCATCTCCCGAAGCAGGTCGTTGCCTTCGCGGGTACGCTCGCCTACACCGGCAAACACGCTCTTCCCTGCATAATGCTTGGCAATGTTGTTAATCAACTCCATGATGATAATGGTCTTCCCCACCCCGGCGCCGCCAAACAGCCCGATCTTACCACCCCTGGGATATGGTGTAAGCAGGTCGATCACCTTGATGCCGGTATGCAGAATGTCCGTACCAGTCTTGAGCTCAGCATAAGGTGGCGGGTCACTGTGAATATCATAGCGCTTTTCCGTCTCCACCGGCCCCAACCCATCAATGGGCTCGCCGGTGACGTTGAACAGCCGGCCATGCACCTCCACTCCCGCCGGCATAGTGATCGGGCCACCCGTGCGATACACAGGCATCCCCCGCGCCAATCCCTCCGTAGCATCCATCGCTACCGTCCGGATCGTGTCTTCTCCAATGTGCTGCTGACATTCCAGCATCACACGATGGCCACTTTCATTATACAGCTCAAGGGCCTCATAGATATCGGGAAGGTCCTTCTCCCCCTCAAAAATCACATCCACCACCGGGCCGATGACCTGGGCCACTTTCCCACTGTTTTTCTTGTTGTCAGGCATCGGATATTTGTTTATATTGTTCACATCGGACTCTTCAACCACCCTGCATTGGGTTACAACATCAAGCCTGAAGGTTAAGTCGTCTTTGTCATGCCAGCGACGTTAGCCATCCCCTTATAAAAATCCCGGTATCCTGTAAATGTAAGGCATACAGCACTTGACCACTGTCAAAGATGGTGGGTTCACGGGCGAAACCACTTTGTGGATGCAATTACAAGATACAACAATTTAGGCTTTCCTTGCATTGGCAATTTACATACTATGTTATATTTGTGACGTATCTTTGAAGAAAATATTGCAGGATGTTGAAACAATCGCATGCATCGCTTATCACGCCGGAGGAGCTTGTCAGGGGCAGGCATTTCAAGACTTGTGTGATTTCCTTTTTTGATGGGATGCTGGACCACCACCTGTTGTTGTTGAAACATGCAACGGCTCTTTCGCAGGAAGACGTTTCGGATATTCTTATAATCCTTTGCGCATATGATCGTCAACATCGCACACATCACACGCTACCCTTCGTATTGCTTTCGCCCAACGAACGTGGTCAGATGTTGCTCGACATGGGCTATCCGCACATCATGCCCCTGTCGGTAAACCCGGAGTATTACACCCATGGCAACTTGCCGCTTTCCAGTGATTCCCACCTATTGCTTAAGCACTGCAGCATCCTTATCCCCGGTGCTGACACCCGTAAAGTACCAGGATTTCCTGAGCTTTACAAGTCCCTTGAAGCACAAGCCGGAGAATACCACGTCAGGTTTGACAATACGCTCTATCACGAACATTTCACTTCACACCAGGCACAGGTCGACCTTGTTTCTGACGGAAAAGTAGCTGATTTCATGAAAGGAATGGGATACGCTTTCCCGGTGCATGGTGTCGTGGTTAAAGGCAACATGATCGGACATACCCTCGGATATCCCACGGCCAACCTGCGCGTGTCCGACCCCCTGAAGACCATACCGGCACAGGGCGTTTATGTGGGCATGGTGAAAGTGGAGGACCATTGGCATAAGGCCATGATCAACATTGGCATCAGGCCTACCCTCGACATGGACAATGTGACCATCGAGGCGCATCTTTTCGGTTTTAATCAGGATATTTACGGAAAGCAAATCAGCATCTCCTTTATGGAGCGCATACGCGATGAGATGCGGTTCAGTTCTCTCGGGGAACTTAAATTGCAGCTCGACAGGGACAAGGCCCGCGCGCAGGAAGTGCTGGCAGCATGCCTGGCAAACACAACTGCCAACGCCTTCGTCTACCGTGAGCCCATCAGATGGTCATGATGTCCTCTTCCTTGGCCGCAATCATCTTGTCGACCTTGTCAGAAAAATCGTTTGTGATCTCTTGCACATTGTGTTCAAACACCTTGACCAGGTCTTCCGGGACGCCCTCCTTTTCCAGCTTTTTTCCAGCATCCATGGCATCTCTGCGGATGTTACGTATGCTCACCTTCGTGTTTTCCGCCTCGCTCTTCACTGTTTTTACCAGCTCCTTGCGACGCTCTTCAGTGAGTGGTGGCACGGAAATACGGATCTGGGTGCCGTCATTCTGCGGGTTGAAACCCAGGTTGGCAGCCATTATGGCCCTTTCCACAGGCTCCAGCATGTTCTTCTCCCAGGGTTGCACCAGGATATTACGGGGGTCAGGCGTGTTGATGTTCGACATTTGCGAAAGAGGCGTCTGTACGCCATAATAGTCCACTTTGACGCTGTCAAGCATCTGCGGGTTCGCCTTGCCAGCACGGATCTTGCTGAGCTCTCTTTCAAGATGTGTCAGGGCCTTGCCCATCTTCTCCTCAGCTTCGGCAAAAATAAAATCCAGGTCTTCATTCATCGTTTCTTTGATTTTTGTTTGCTATTCACAAAAATAAGAAATAATGTGATCATACGACAGGGGGGAAAGACAAAAGGACGAAAGGACAAAAGGACAAAATGTCGAAAAGTCATGGCACGCGATGGGTTTGGGGTGGTTAGGTAATCTTTGTGCGGCGAGGATGTCAGCCGGGGAGGGTAAGGTGCGAAAGGACGAAAAGACAAAAAGACGAAAGGAGGAACGGTCATTGGCTGGGAAAAAAATCGTAAACTTGCAGTAGGTCTTAGCATAAACCAGAAAATTTTGGCCTTGAGATGTAACCTTGTAAATCCCTGATATTTTGATTTAACGCTGTAAAATCCTGGTTTTGTTGATTTATCGCAGGAATTTCCTGACATGTTAACCTGTGCCACCAAATTCTTGACCTTTAGACCTTTTGACATTTCGACCTTTTGACATTACCACATTACGACAAAATTTAAACCCATGAGTAGCTACAAACGCATATTATTAAAGCTAAGTGGAGAGTCACTGGCAGGTGGGAATCGCCTGGGCATTGATCCGGCTGCACTGGACGCCTATGCCGGGGAGATCGGCATGCTGGTTAAACATGGCATACAGACGGCCATCGTATTGGGTGGCGGCAATATTTTCAGGGGGCTCCAGGGGTCATCAAAGGGCTTCGACAGGGTGACCGGCGACCAGATGGGCATGCTGGCTACCGTCATCAACAGCATGGCCCTGCAGACTGCCTTGAAGGGTAAAGGCCTTAAGGCGACTGTATTGTCGGGGATTCCCGTGGAGACGATGTGTGAGAAGATGAGCCGCAGCAAGGCCATCAGCCTGCTGGAGGCAGGCCATGTGGTGATCATTGCTGGAGGTACAGGCAATCCCTTCTTTACAACCGACTCAGCAGCGGCATTGCGTGCCCTGGAGATCAAAGCGGATGTTATCATGAAGGGTACACGTGTGGACGGCATCTATTCTGCTGATCCGGAAAAAGATCCGGATGCGGTGCGCTTCGAGAGCCTTAGCTTTGATGAAGCCATCTCCAAAAACCTGAAGGTGATGGATGCCACGGCATTCACCCTTTGCAAAGAAAACACCCTTCCCATTATAGTCTTTGACATTAATGAAAAGGGTGTTTTAGAAGATATCGTAGTGCGCGGCAATGTGCGCGGCACGCTTGTTACACCAGCGAAAGACGCTTGAACTCCACAACGGTTAATTCGTTGTCAGCAGCTTTCAGCATCTGTCCAACGGTTTTTTTGTTGTCTTTGATAAACTCCTGGTTAATCAAAGTACTCTCCTTGAAAAACTTGTTGAGTTTGCCCATCGCAATCTTTTCCAGCAGCTCTTCTGGTTTGCCTTCCTGACGTGCCTGGTCTTTGCCGATTTCGATTTCCTTGTCTATCACGTTCTGGGGCACGCTGTCTTTGTCGAGCGATACGGGGGCCATGGCAGCGATCTGCATCACTACGTCCTTGCCAATGGTGTCGATGTCATTCACCTCCGCTTTGTTGAGTGCGGCGATGGCGGCAATTTTATTGCCAGGGTGCGTATAGGCAAATGCTTGTGCGCCTGTTACGCGACCGTATTCGCCCAACTCCATCTTTTCACCGGTCTTGCCCACCATGTCGGTGATGTGTTCTTCCAGTCTGCGACCTTCCCAGGTGATCTCCTTCAGGGCGCTTATGTCGGCACAGTCGTTTTTCACGGCAGCATCCAAAATGCTCTGCGTAAAGTCTATCACTTCCTGGTTTTGGGCAACGAAGTCGGTTTCGCAGTTGAGCATCACGGCATACGCCTTGTCCTTTGCTTCATTTATTGCGCTGAGCACCACACCTTCGGTGGCATCACGATCAGCACGGCTGCTGGCCAGCTTCTGGCCTTTCTTGCGCAGGATGTCGATCGCCTTCTCGAAGTCACCTTCAGTTTCTACAAGGGCTTTCTTGCAGTCCATCATGCCTGCGCCTGTCTTTTTTCTTAACTCATTTACCTGAGCGGCTGATATTTTTGACATAGTCTTTGTATTACATGTTATGAAAACGGATTAGCGACTTTTGGGAAGGACTTAGCTCTGTTTGCGTGGTCTTCTGCCACCCTTTTTGGGCGCATCCTTACCTGCGGCTTCCTTCTCCTCTTCCTTCATTTTGGCCTTTTTTGCCAGGCGGGCTTTCTTTTCCTCCAGCTCATCTGCCGAGAGTTCTTCGTCATCAGCTTCTTCCAGGGCCTGGAGTCGCTGTCTTTCCTTTTCTTCTTCCCTTTCTCTCTCTTCTTCTTCTTCCGCTGCCTTGTCCTTGTCTAGCTTGCGTTCTTCGAGACCTTCCTGGATCGCCTCTACCATCAGTTTCACGATGATATGGATCGATTTGGAGGCGTCATCGTTGGCAGGGATGGGAAAGTCGACATCAAGCGGATTGGCATTGGTATCAACGATAGCAAATGTGGGGATGTTTAGCTTTTTCGCTTCCTTCACTGCGATGTGCTCTTTGCAAATGTCTACGACAAAGATCGCTGCCGGAAGCCTGTTCAGGTCAGAAATGCTGCCCAGCTGTTTCTCAAGCTTGGCGCGCTCACGCATCACCTGCAAGCGCTCTCTCTTCGCCATATTGTCGAAGGTGCCATCAGTAGCCATCTTGTCGATGGCTGCCATTTTACGCACTGCCTTGCGGATGGTTGCAAAGTTTGTGAGCATACCACCAGGCCACCTTTCGGTCACGTATGGCATGTTGACTTCCTTGACCAGCTCCTTAACGGTATCCTGGGCCTGTTTCTTAGTGGCCACAAAGAGGATCTTCTTTCCCGAACGGGCAATCTGCTTCAACGCAGCCGCAGCCTCATCAACCTTGGCAACGGTTTTGTTGAGGTCAATGATGTGGATGCCATTGCGCTCCATGAATATATAAGGCGCCATGTTTGGGTTCCACTTCCTTTTAAGGTGGCCAAAATGTACACCTGCATCTAAGAGTTCATTATAGTTTGTTCTTGCCATGATGTGTTGATAATAAATAGGTGATTAGCGTTTGCTGAACTGGAACTTTTTCCTCGCCTTGGGTTGTCCGGGCTTCTTTCTTTCTACCATTCGCGGATCCCTTCGCAGCAACCCCTTGGCTTTCAGTGGCGGCCTGTGTTCGGCATCCAGTTCAATGAGGGCTTTTGATACTGCCAGACGAAGCGCTTCGGCCTGACCTTTTACACCGCCCCCATTGAGGTTGGCATACACATCAAACTTACCCTGGTTGTTCGTTATATTAAAAGGCTGGTCTACAACATATTGCAGAACCCCTGTGGGAAAATATTCTTTGTAGTCCTTTTTGTTGACGACAATTTGGCCGTTGCCTGGTTTAAGATACACACGGGCAATGGCGGTTTTCCTTCTTCCTGAAGTGTTGATTACGTCCATGCTTATGATTTTGTGTTGAGGTTGAGTACTTTGGGTTGTTGTGCTTCGTGCGGATGTTCACTGCCCTGATAAACGTGCAGCTTGGAAAACATCTTGCGGCCAAGCTTATTCTTTGGGAGCATGCCCTTGATGGCTTTTTCAACCATAAAGGTGGGCTTTTTGGCCATGACCTGGTTGGCTGTCTTGGTGCGCTGCCCACCAGGATAACCGGTGTGCCGGATATACTCCTTCTGTTCCCACTTATTTCCAGAGAGATGGATCTTCTCCGCATTAATCACCACCACGTGGTCACCACCATCGACATGGGGGGTAAAATCTGGTTTGTGCTTGCCACGAAGTATCCTCGCCACCTCTGAAGCCATACGGCCCAGTGTTTGTCCCTCGGCATCCACAAGGTGCCACTTTATTTCTACAGTTTCCCTGTTAGCCGACGGGGTTTTATAACTCAATGTATTCATTGTCTGGTATTTTGCTGTATCTGTTTGAATAATAAGTACCCACCCTTCAAAAGGGGGTGCAAAGATAAAACTTAGTCTTTTCTTCAGCAAATTTATTCACAACAAATGGTGAACAACTGCCGCAGGTCATATATCGGATAAATCAACGGGCTCAAATTCAGGGTGCAAAGATAATAAATATTTTTAATCCAGCCACGTGTTGGCATTGAAGTTTTGCAGTTGCCCGCAGTGCATATGAAGAACTTTGCGTATTGGCGTGTTTTTTGGAGTTAAAGGTGGTAAAGCTTCGCATGTTGAGGCTGCCAGAGGATGTTGTAATCGCCTCAACCTTTTTGCTTCTTCCTTCCTGACCGGGCCTGATTATTGTTTGCAAAAATTGTAAACCTATTTCAGGACGAAACACATCTCATAATCCTGATTTTTGTGTACAAAAAGTGTAACCCTAGTTCAGGACGAGATACAGAGACACTTCTTTCCTGTTAATCACTGCCTTACTTCCTGCTTCTTACTTAACAAGCGCAAGCCAGGGAAAACCGCCGGGGCGGTGAAGAGTGCAGAAAGTGCAATAATGGGGATGGTGGCTCCGTGAAGTTCCTGGGGATTCAAGGGCCAGGTGATCAGGAGAAGCAGGCTGAGGAAGAAAACC
>PWNO01000207.1 GCA_003557765.1 Bacteroidales bacterium | reverse complement strand
CTTCTTACTTCTTACTTCTTACTTCTTACTTCTTACTTCTTACTTCTTACTTCTTACTTCTTACTTCTTACTTCTTACTTCTTACTTCTTACTTCTTACTTCTTACTTCTTACTTCTTACTGCCTTCTATCACCATACTACACCCACACCCCATGGATGGCATACCCGCAGGAGGGGCATTTACCATCTTTTATCTCATTGAACAACACAGTGAAATGCGATCGTTGTATCAGCTTTTCTGCGCATTGCGGGCAATAGGTGTTGTTGTGATCATGCCCGGGAACATTTCCCAGGTATATGTATTGCAGCCCGGACTCGAACCCTGTTTCGGCTGCTTGTTCCAAGGTCTCCAGGGGTGTTGGTGGCAGATCCGTCAACCGGTACGATGGCGAGAAACGGCTAAAGTGGACAGGAGTCTCGCTACCCAGGGTTTCTACGATCCACTGACACATCTGCCGTATTTTGTCCGGATCATCGTTAAGGGTGGGCACCACCAGGTTTACGATCTCTACATACTGGCCCTCTTCCTTTAATACCTCCAGGGTTTGTTTTACGGGTGGAAGGCTTGCAGATGCCACATCAGCATAAAAATCATTGTCAAAAGCCTTCAGGTCAATTTTTACGGCATCAAGCTGCTTGATAAGCTTGCGCAGCGGCGCAGGGTTGATGTAGCCATTGGATACCATGCTGGTTTTGATCCCCTGTTCTCTGGCCAGCACAGAGATGTCATACATGTATTCATAAAAGATGGTGGGTTCTGTATAGGTAAAGGATATTGAATCCAATCCCATGCGCAGGGCTTCTCCCACGATACGCTCCGGGTCCATGTCGAATTCCCTTACCTGGCCCGGACCGGATTGAGATATCTGCCAGTTGTGGCAATAACTACAACGGAGGTTACACCCCACGGTGGCCACACATAGTCTTTGGTGGCCGGGGATGAAATGATAGAGGGGTGCTTTTTCTATGGGACCGGTGTTTACGGAACAGGGGCTGCCGTAAACCATACTGTATAGCTTCCCACCAAGGTTTTTCCGGACGCGGCAGATGCCGGAACCTCCCTCCCGGAGCCGACATTGGTGCGGACAGAGTTCACATCTGACATCCCTGCCTGACAGCCTCTGGTAAAACATTGCCTCTTTTGCCGGGCCGAGGGATTTGGCTGCAGCATGCGCCATGGCACCATGCAAGGAGAAGCCTCCCATGGCCGCCAGGGCAGCGCTTCCTGCGATTGCTTTTTTCAGAAACCTACGGCGACATTGGGCTTTCATGGATATGTTTTAAAGTCAAAATGTCAAAACGTCGAAAAGTCGAAATGTCTGCTGTTGGCTTTTGCATTTGGCATTTGGCTGGAAAAGAACAACCTGCATACTGTGTCTTTTTACAAAAATAAGGAAATCAGTCCACAATTAAAACAGCCAGGCGGACCCCTGTTCATCTCATGCAGATACAAAATACTGCCATTTATTGATCATAAATGACAGTATTTTCACGAACTTATCAGGCAATCGCCCTACCTTTCGATCTCAAAGGAAATTTTTGCGTTTACCGCATAAGAAACGATCTCGTTGTTTTCTACATTGGCGTTCATGTGCTTGATGTAGATGGATTTGATGTTCTTCAGTGTTTTTGCCGCTTCTGCCACCGCGTTTTGTGTAGCTTCGGTAAATCCTTTTTCTGATACACCAATGACTTCAACTACTTTGACTAACATAATGAATCCTCCTTAGTTTTATGTGTGATACAATATACCCCGGCAAGTAAAAAAAACATGCCAAGAGCCATTCAAGGAACAGTGGTCCACCTATAAGATAGGCCAAAAGGGCGGAATAGAAGATTATGGTGAGATGCACCGGCAGTTATGCTGTGGAATTAGCTGCCACAATGTGCAACTGGTTCCACACCGTGCACGACATCATCCCGGCTTGTGAAATCCGAATGCTTTTGTGCGGTTTATAACCCGTGATAAAAAAATGGCGATATCGATCAAATAACTCTGAGGTTGAATGTCGATTATGGGTGCATAAATAATTTGTTGAATAAGGTTTGATCTACCTCAAGGGATTCGCGCACGCAGCAGGATAAACAGCATATTGAGCACGATCACGCCCATCACTAAATAGTGGATCTGGTTAAAACTGGCTCCTCTGTCGAGAAAAAAACTATATACTACAGGGCCCAATGCCGTGCTGACTACCATCACAAACGTAAAGAGGCTGCGGACGGTGCCCAGGCTGCGTGTACCAAATATCTCTGCATACAGTGAAGAGGTGACAGGAGAATTCATACCTCCTGTAAACCCCACAAGCAGCCAATAGAGCGGTGCAGTAAGAGGGTGTGTTCCGACCGACAGCACCACGAGGCCACCTGCCAGGGGCAGCAGGATAAACGGAAAGAGGCGCCTGGCAGAAAAACGGTCGATCAGCGGTCCGGCGATCATGGACATGACAATTGAAGAGGCGGCATAGGCCGTTATGCTGCCGGCCATCCATTCGGTGCTCCATCCTTTTTCCTCCGCAATGAAAGTTTGAAAAAAGAAAAGGTTTGTCTGCAGGAAGCCCACCAGGAATACCGTGGGTGCGAAAATATAAAACCAGGGGGTGCGAAAAACTTCCCGCTGTTTCCATAATTTCTGGGATTGCTCTTGTTCGGATGCCTGGCGTACCTCGGCATCCGACTGCCCTTCAAATATTCGCTCCCGCCGGATCCGGCTCAGGGATGCGACAGTAAAGGGAATGAGCACGGTGCCAATGAGTATGGCGCTGAACACAAGTGTTTCGCGCCAACCGAACAAGCCTATACTGCTGGCCACGAGCACGGGCAAAATTGCCTCGCCCATCGGGAAGCCCAGGGCAGCGATGCTAAGTGCTTTTCCACGTGCACGGGTAAAATATCGCGACATGGTGGTCATGGCCGTGTGCATCAGCAATCCTTGTCCGAATAAACGCAAGGTATAGATCCCAAAGAATAACACCACCAGGTTCCAGGAAATGGCTGCCAGCATGCAGGCCAGAAAGATGCCGGCAACCACGAATAAGGCAAAACGCTTCAGTGGAATGTGATCGATCTTTTTTCCCACGTAAATTAATGTGGCCGCACTTGACAAGGTGGCCAGGGCATACAGGCTGCTGAAACCGCTGGCGCTGATGCCAAAGGCTTCCATAAAATCAGGAATGTAAAGTGAAACCACGAAGGTTTGTCCGAAGCTGGAGAAAAACACCAGCATCATCCCGAGTGATAGTATGCGCGGATTCGCCTTGTATAGTTGAAAGTAATTCACTTTAAGGATTGTCTTTTATGTGTTCAAATAATTGTCAACATATCGAGGGGTCAAAGAGCATGGCTATTGGCTTTGCTATTGGCAAATATGTTCGCAGGGTCCAATGTGCAGTGCGAAAAGCACTTCCCTGCAAATAAATCGCGTTGGCATGGAAGATTTACTGCTTTTTTGGGTCAAAAATCAGCTGCAAAGGTATCATTTTACCTCCACCTTTTCTGTTCGGATACGACCACCCAGTGTCCTGTAAAGAACACCTTGCCCAAAAGGCCTTTGCATACCAAAAGCACGTAAACATCTGGAATACAAACCCATATAATTTTTGGCCCAGGGGTTGATATATTTTTCTTGGTCTTAATTTCAAATTACTTTGCTCTCGGGATTTGCAGCCCGGGAGTTCGTTTGCATTTACCCTTAACCTTAACCTCAACCTTAACCTTAACCTTAACCTTATCCTTAACCTCAACCTTAACACCCATGGACATCCTACACACCTTTAAAATCGGCTTGCGCTCACTGTTGCGCGAAAGATTCTATACGTTATTGAACATCCTGGGTTTTGCATTGGGCATCACCGTATTTGCCTTCGTAAGCATATATGTAATCGATCAATACCTGTATGATCGTGTCCACGAGGACGCAGACCGGATTTACCGGTTGGAGGCCTCCATGGAAGCGGGTGAATGGGCGCTGACCGGAACCATGCAGGGGCCTTACCTGAAGAAAAACTTCCCGGAAGTAGAACAGATACTGCGCATCAACAGCTTTATGTTCAGTCAGTCGGATGTCATTGTGGATGATGTACCCTTTCACATTCCGGACATCATCATTGCGGATACCACTTTTTTTGATTTTTTCCAGGTGGACTTCATTCATGGCAACCCAAGGCATGCCCTTACGGATAAGTACTCGCTTGTAATCACACGCCGGCAGGCTGAAAACATTTTTGGCCATACAGACGTGGTCGGGGAAACAATAACCATGATGGGGCGCCTGCCCCTGCATGTCACCGGAGTGATTGAAAACCCCACGTTCACCCACTTACCCTATGAAGCCATTGCACCCATTGTGCTCTGGGAGGATTTCAGCAACGATGAAAACGTGCTGTATTCCTTTGGCCAGTGGAATAATTTTACCTTTCTGCGCTTACAACCCGGGGCTGATTTGCAGGAGTTGGAAGACAAAATCAACAAGGACTTTAAGCAGCTTCTTTTTGAGATGGTGGGAGGCGAGGTCGAGGCTGATTATTACCTGCGCCCCTTAAAGGACATCTATTTTGCAGATGAGGTGGCCTTTCAGCCGTCCCTGAACCTGGGTAACCAACGTACCGTGAATGCTTTTGCGCTGATTGCCATTTTTGTGCTGGGGATCGCAGTTATCAACTTTGTGAACATCTCCACCGCCCGCGCCTTTAACCGTGCCAAGGAAGTCGGAGTAAAAAAACTACTGGGGAGTACCAGGCCACAGCTGATGTTACAATTCCTGGTGGAATCGGTGCTGACCACGGCCTTTGCCGTATTGCTTTCGCTGGCATTGATTGAAGTCTTCTTTCCGGGTTTCAGGGATCTGACGGGCACAAACCTTCACCTGATGGATCTTGGGCTTCCGGTGGCAGTGCTTATCGTAGCGCTGGGCGTGCTGGTGGTGGGCTTCTTGTCAGGCATTTATCCTTCTTTATATCTTACAGCCTTTCAGCCTGCAGCCGTGCTTAAGGGACAAAAAATTCCCGGAAAGGGAGGTGCCTTGCTCAGGAAGCTACTGATCATTTTTCAGTTTGGTGTGGCGGTGGCGCTGGTCTCCGGAACCATCATCGTTTTCCAGCAGATCACCTATATGAAGGATCAAGACCTGGGCTTTGACATAGCAAACGTGATTTTTTTCGATTTTGACCTGGCACACCGCAAAGATGCTTTCAGGGAGGCAGTGATGGAACATCCCGATGTCTTAGAAGTCAGCTTTTCCAATGCGGTTCCTGGAGGAGTTCAGTGGCAGGAAAGTGCTGAGGTCAGAGGGATCCGCAAACAGATCAATTTCCTGCCGGTCCACGCCAGCTTCCTTCCGATGTTGGGCATTGAACCCATCGCAGGGCGTCATTTTGACCCCAATATGCGATCCGAACACCGTGAGGTGGTGATCATCAATGAATATGCGGTAAACTACCTGGAGCTTGAGGGAAGCTATGAGGAAATCATCGGCCAGGAAGTGAACAATACCAAAATCGTAGGGATCGTACCCGATTTCCATCTCAATTCTCCGCATCAGGCCCTTGGTCCGCTGGTGATCTCGTGGGATGAATATTCTTCATTTAAAGCCTCTGTGCGGACGAGCGGACACAACACCTCAGACGTGATGGGGCATCTCGAAGCAGTGAACAGGGAGTTTATGCCGCACCGCACGTTCAGGGCACAATTCCTGGACACCTTTTTTAACCGTCATTATGCCGACGAAGAAAGGTTTGGCACCATTGTGCTGCTTTTTGCCGCATTTGCCCTGCTGATTGCCTGCCTGGGATTGTTTGGAATGGCATCTTACATGGTAGGACAGCGTACCAGGGAAGTATCCATCCGTAAAGTGATGGGTGCGGCTTCCACCAGGATATATTTATTGCTGCTGAAAGATTTTCTGCTGTTATTTGCCGTTGGGTTTATCCTGGCTGTACCGCTTGCATGGTTTTTTATGGGTAACTGGCTCAGCACCTTCCCTTATGCCATTCAGGTCAGCGCTACCCCTTTCTTACTGGGTGGTCTTTTTGCTGTGGTGATCACCATCCTCACGGTGAGCTACCACGCACTGAAGCTTTCACAGACCAATCCCGCAGAGGCACTGAAGTACGAATAAAAGATCCGGCACCATGGTTGCGCCATGCCAGCAGGAGAAAAGCTAAGGTCCAGGATTATTTTCTTGCTTCAAGAATCATCCTCAGCAGGTTGCCGAATTCTTCATCCGACACCCTGTTGCCAGGTTCATAGGTATTCACACGGTGTACAATGATCAGGTCGTCGTTGGGGAATATCACCATGTGATGACCGCCGGCACCCCGGGCTGAATAGGCTCTGTCGGGGATATCAACTTCCGGGTAATGGGGATATTTATTGAAGTCCCTGGCAACCCACCACATGTAACCGTAACCGTCTGCCTCATACAATGTGGCATCAGAATGGTAACGGGTACTTTCGTAGACCCATTCTTCCGGGATCACCTGCTGGTCTTTCCAGCGTCCGTCGCGCAGCATCAGCAGCCCAAAACGAGCCAGGTCACGGGCATTGACAGCAAAAGGGTAGGCAGGATGTATCGACTCCTCTCCGGTAACATACCATCCATCTGCTGCTTCAAACTGCTCCATACCAATGGGCCGGGCAATCTCTTCCTCGATGGCCTCAAAGATATCTTTTCCGGTCAGCTCCATGAAGATGGTGCCGGATGCATTGAAATCCCAATTGTTGTAATACCAGTGCGTGCCAGGCGTCACGATCAGTCCCGTTGGCTTAAGGTCCTTCATCCGCTGCGACTCATAAAGGGCATCGTGGTATATTCCTGAACGCGACTTCAGGAGATCACGCACTGTAGCCGTACGTTCCATCTGTGTAAGCGGAGGCTCATCATCAATGCCAAGCTCCTCCATAGAAGCTTCCATTGGAATGGTCCCGTCGGCCACATAGTTGCCATAAAGGGCACTCAGGAAACTTTTGCGAATGGAATGTGTCATGTATTTGGTGTCCACCTTACCCCATTCATCCACGATCATACCTTCAGACACAATCACCACCGCCGCAGTGGCAATGGTTTCTGAATATTCCCTGGCCAGGGCCAGCTTCATGGAATTGAACCCCATGTCTTCAGGCTCAGCCGCTTTATCCCATGCTTCGCCGGGAAAATGTTCCACATCATTGGCAGAAGCTGCCATAAAAACCGCAATCAACAAAAAAGAAAAAATGCTTGCCATAACTCAATATCGGATTTGTGATTTACATTGTGTTGTTGTTCCCTGTGTCTTGCAAAAAAAAATCATGGTCTCCACTGTAACCTTTCATTTAAGTGCAGCATGTTGTATTTTTCCATCAGCTCTACCACCTTGTCCAGGGGAATGGATTTGGCCTCATTGTCGTGATGCCCTGTCATGTCTTCTGCCATAAACAAGGCATTATAAATGGCTTCCTGTGTAGCTTCCTCCGTAGCCTGGAAAAAGGTGTTCATGTCGTTGTTCCCGATCAGGGGCGGTATTTCCACTGGAGACCCTCCTGTCAAATAAGGGATTGTATACGCTGTGGAAAAGGCAATGGCAAAGTCTCCGGAGCCATTCGCCATAAAATGGGTAGTGCGTCCCATCCCGATAAAAGACCGTTTGGCCATGCGCTCCAGGTTTCTGGGTGAGAGTGGGGCGTCGGTGGCGATCACAATCATTGCGGATCCCTCTTTCTCCTGACCAATTTGCTCCTCCTGGTATTCCCGGGTAAAAGGCACCCCATTGATATACAAAAGCCTTCCGAAATTGGCCTGTACCAAAACGCCTACGGTGTATCTCTCCTCGCCTATGGTATCGGTAATCCTGGATGCGGTCCCAATACCAGCTTTCCAGCCAAAGCTGGTAGTACCTGTCCCTGCCCCCGCATTTCCTTCTAAAACAGGCCCTGTAGATGCGTTTTCAATAGCCGCAAATACATCTGCACGGGTGACATGCTGTCCCCTGATGTCGTTGAGGTACCCGTCATTGGTCTCTCCCACGAGGGCATTCACAGACCGCACATGCTCATTTCCCGGCTGCTGAAGCATCCAGGCCACAGCGGCCTCCACGGCTGTGCCCACACTAAGGGTATTGGTAAGCACAATGGGCGACTCTATGTTGCCAAGTTCCTCCACCTGAAGCGATCCAGCCATTTTTCCAAAACTGTTGAAACAATAAATGGCGGCAGGCACCTTTTTGCGAAAAAGATTACCATCATGTGGCAAGATGGCAGTCACACCGGTACGAATATGGTCCCCTTCAATCCGCGTCGTGTGCCCCACAAGCACTCCCGGCACGTCGGTGATCATGTTCAGCGGACCGGTAGCCATCAGGCCCACATCCACGCCGAGATCATGTGCCCTGACCCTTGCAGGCCATTCCTGCGCTCCCGCCATTGGCAAAGTCATCATAAAAAAACATAGAATACTTAAACATGCGGTGATATTTCTCATAATAAATAATTTTGAAACAATTTTCAGGACAAACATTTAATCGACGGTCTCAAAATGCTTGCTATATTCAATTTTTCGTGCAAGCAATATATTACTTTTTTTTAACACATGCCGTGCTGTGTACGCTGAATAATTTCGTTTTGCAGACTTTCACCCAGGTCATTGAAATAATCAGAGTATCCTGCTACCCTGACAATAAGATCGCGATGCTTTTCAGGATTAAGCTGAGCGTCTTTCAGCGTCTCCGCATGAATCACATTGAACTGGATATGATGTCCGTTAAGCCGAAAATAGGTACGAATAAAATCACAGAGTTTTTGTAATGCTTCTTCGTTTATAAAAAAATCAGGTGCAAACTTTTGGTTAAGCAATGTGCCACCGGTTTTTATGTGGTCAATTTTTGCCGCTGAAAGTATTACAGCAGTTGGCCCTCTGACATCGCAGCCTTGTACCGGACTAATACCCTCACTCAGCGGTTCACCTGCCAGGCGTCCATCGGGCATAGCGCCTATGCGTTCACCAAAATAGACATGACAAGTGGTGGGAAGCATGTTGATACGGAAAGTACCGCCACGATAGGAGGGTATCCCATCTACTGCGCGATGAAAGCTGTTGAAAACCTCCTTCGCAAACCGGTCAGCCCGATCATCATTGTTTCCCCAGCGCGGGATCTCGTAAATCAAATGATGCCTTAAATCTTCATGGCCATCAAAATTTTTTTTCAGTATTTTCCGCAGGGTTGCCAGGCTTAAACTCTTTTCCTCATAGACACTTACATTAAGCGCTGAAAGGTTATCCGTTACGGAACCCAACCCTACCCCCTGAATATAACTGGTATTGTAACGGGCGCCCCCGGCATTATAATCTCTGGCATTGGCTATGCAGTCGTCCACTATCAACGATAGAAAAGGTGCTGGCAGATGTGTTGCATATAACGCTTCAATGCGATTATTCCCTCTAATTTTAATATCAATAAAATGATGCAACTGCTTTTCAAATTCCTTCAGGAAAGCATTAATACTAGCGGGCTCTGTTTCCACGGACAGACCGGTTGGCTGGTCATTTTCCGGATTAATTCCCTTGAAAAGAGTGATTTCCAGTACTTTATTCAGGTTGAAATAACCTGAGAGTGTATAAGCTTCCGTACCAAATGCGCCAGTTTCCACGCAACCTGATGCGCCACCATTTCTGGCATCTGTGAGGGATTTTCCCTGGCTGAGCAGTTGCGCGATGATTGTATCCGTATTGAAAAAGGAAGGCTGACCAAAGCCGGTTTTGATAATTTTCAGCGCTCTTTTAACAAAATGATCCGAATTTTTATTGCTTATCTGCAACATAGAGCTGGGTTGCAGCAGCCGCATTTCCTCAATGACATCAAGTATGAGAAATGTTAATTCATTTACCGCACAGGAGCCATCCTCCTTTAATCCACCCAGATTGATGAGGCTGAAATCAGTATATGTATTGCTTTCTTTGGCAGTAACACCCATCTTGGGAGGTGAGGGATGATTGTTAAACTTAATCCAGAAGGCCTGCAGCAGTTCAAGAGCTCTATTTTTTGTTAAAGTGCCCTCTTCAATACCTTTCATGTAAAATGGATATAGATTTATATCCAGACGGCCAGGGGAAAATGAATCCCAAGGGTTAAGCTCGGTAATGACTCCCAAGTGGATAAACCAATAATGCTGCAGGGCTTCATGAAAAGTACGGGGGGCTTGTTCAGGAACCCTGCGGCAAATGGTAATCATCTCAGCCAGCTCATCCTGGCGTGATGGATCTTTTTCAGTGACGATCAGCTTTTCCAATGACTCGGCATGGCGGCGGGCGAAGGCAACAATAGCCATGGCACTGATGCGCATGGCTTCCAGCTGCGCCAGCTTTTCATTGTTTCCAACTGATGAAGACTGATCACGGATATCTTGCTCCACAGCCTCTATCCTGCGAATATAGTCAATCATACCTGTTTGAAATACACCTTTGCCAGCTACAGTATGGCCGGGTGCCCGTTGTTCCTGAAACTCAGTAAAAATTCCAGCATTATACGCCTTAATCCATTCCTGATCCATGGCATGAAATAGTCTGTCGCGCTGCGTCCTTCCCTTCCAAAAAGGAATGATCACCTTGCGATATATTTTCCTTGTCTGTTCATCCACATCAAAAGACACTTTCGACCGCGAGTGAATCATCTCCAGATCCTCATCCGAGTGCAGGCAAATCTCAGGATATGTGGGAGTAGCCTTGGGTTTTGGGCCACGCTCTCCCACAATAAGTTCCCCTTTGCCAATATAGATGCGCTTTTTTTTCAATATATATTCAAAAGCTTTGGCTCGTTGAACGGAAACAGGATCAGAGATATCCAGATGATCACGGTAATATTTCGTTACCAGCACAGCCCGTTCTGCAGTCAACGATGTCTTGGCTTCCAGGCTTTTTTTTCTTAAATACTTGATTCTTGGGTTCATGTGTTAATAATTTTATATTTCTGTCACATGTAGCTCGCCATGCAATAAACATCGTCGTATGTGTCAATCTTGGTTGGCATGGCTCGGCGAAGCCAAACCCTCATTAGATCATTACTCCCTTATGCATCAATTTTTTGACATGGCTTGGTATTTCTTTCTAATTAATTAAGTGTGCAATAATTTAACCTCCCAAAGTAACCGTTTCTACAAGGTTACTAAACCTTTGTGAAATTTTTTCCGCTTTTTCTTTCGGATATTCGGCCATTTCATCCAAAGCGTAGGGTATTTGAAGTCTTCGGTATTTTGTTCTTGCTATTGGATGATAAGGCAAGAGGTCAATACGTTTCAACCGGTTAAGTTTTTCTGCAATCTTTGATAATTCATCCAGGTTCTCAGGTGTATCCGTTATCCCTTCAAGCAAAGGGATTCGTATGTGCAGATCAGAACCAGCATGGTTTAATTTGTAAAGGTTTTCTATAATGATGTGATTGCCCTGGCCGGTATATTTTTTATGCTGGCCAGGGTCTGCAAGCTTGAGGTCATATAAAAACAGGTCGGTGACAGAAGCAACTTTTTGCACATCATGCCAGGGAGCAAAACCAGAAGTATCAACACATGTATGGATACCGAGTTGCTTTGACCTTAAGAGTACCTGGTAGGAAAATTCTGGCTGCGAAAGCGGTTCACCACCTGACAACGTAACCCCCCCGGATGATTGCTCAAAGAATGGTGTATCTGCAATAACGATTTCCATAATTTCATCCGGCGTGTAAGATTTACCAATGACTTCCCTTTTTTTGTGCGCAAAAGTGCCGCATTTGTTTTCTTTCAACCATGTCTGGGGTATACATTCAAAACTTTCCGGGTTGTGGCACCATGCGCAACGAAGCGGACAACCTTTTAAAAAAATGGTTTGGCGGATACCTGGACCGTCGTTGACGGAAAAGCCCCGAATATCATATACCAAGCCTTTGATATGCGTTTCCATGTAAAGAAAGGGTTTAAACAGATAAGAGATCCGAAAAAACAGGATTTTTCCGGTGTCGTGCAACAGGCCGGCAGAATAGAAGTTCATTAGCAAAGCCAGCAGGAAAAGAGGCCTTTGCCATCATGGCCAAATAGTGTGGATATATAATAATAGCGGGTCATGATGATGCGAATAATTACAAATATAAGGATTTTTGATTATCTGGTATTCAACCACCTGGACATATATAAAAATCATCATTACTTTTGCTGTTTAAAGACATATTTGAGGCGTAGATTCATAAATGGGAACATCGGACAATGATCAGGCTTGAAAACGTGACAATCAGCTTTGCTGACCGGCAGCTATTTGACAGGCTTTCAGTTGAAGTGCCTGCCGGTGGAAGACTGCTTATCAGCGGTGAGTCCGGCAGCGGGAAAACCACCCTGCTTCGCATGCTGTTGGGCTTCGTGCAGCCCGACAAGGGGAAGGTTTTTGTAGATGGCGAGCAGCTGCGCGTCGACAATGTATGGCGGCTGCGGCGGAAGATGGCCTATGTGAGCCAGGAGATGCAAATCGGCACCGGACGTGTGGAAAGTTTTATCAAGGAGATATTCCGTTTTAATAATAACCGCAGCATTGCCTATCAGCGCAATCAGGTGATCAGCCTGCTTGACGATTTTCAGCTTGGATCCGGCACCCTGGATAAAGACCTGGAAGACCTTTCAGGTGGTGAATTGCAGCGGGTTGCCATCATCGTGACCTTGCTGCTCAACCGGCAGATTTATCTGCTCGACGAAGTGACATCCGCCTTGGATCAACCGCTTAAGGAAATGATTGTCAATTATTTTACGAACCTGGAAAACAAAACCCTCATCATTTCATCGCATGATAAGATCTGGTACGATCAGGGATTTTCCACGATACACGTTGGTCAAAATGGAAGCAGCACCTGATATCAGCATATTGCGCCTGCTGGCCGCATTTGGACTGATCGTCGTGCCACTGACGCTGTCCTTTTTACTCAGGCTGGGCTTTGTCAGACAGCTTTTTATTGCAGCCGGCAGGATGACTGGCCAGTTGTTTCTGATGGGGATCCTCCTGGTATACCTGTTCAGATGGGACAACCCCTGGCTCAATGTGTCCTGGGTGATCGTGATGATGATCTTTGCATGTTCTTCTGCAATGGTCAATAGTAAGCTGTCCTTCAGGCATTTCTTCATCCCGGTTTTCCTGGCCTATTTTTTGGGCACCGGGTTGATCCTGCTGTTTTTCAACAAGGTGATCGTGAACTACGAGAACATCTTTACTGCCCGCCTGATGGTGGTCGTGGGCGGCATGCTACTGGGCAACTCCCTGAACAGCACCATCATCGGCATTTCACATTATTATGAGACCATTCGCAAGGAAAATAAACGTTACCTGTACCTGCTTTCACTCGGGGCCAACCAACAGGAGGCGTTGTTGCCCTTCTTTCGTGAGGCCATGCGTGCAGCCATGCGCCCATTCATCGCCAATATGGCCACGATGGGAATCGTTTCGCTTCCCGGCATGATGACCGGCCAGATGTTGGGCGGTGCCGATCCCGAAACGGCGATCAAATACCAGCTCGCCATCGTGCTGGCCATCTTCACGGCACTCACCATCAGTGTCGCCCTGTCCATATACTTTACATCCAACAGGGCCTTCGACGAATACGGGATCCTAAAGGCAAGTCTGTTCAGGAGGTAGCCCCGGAGAAGAAGTTTCGGCTGGGTATAATGGTACAATTTATTTTTGCATATAACGTTTTTTACATCTGGAGCCCCGGATGGAGGAGATAGGAATTAAGAAGCAAGAAGTAAAAAATGAAAAATGAAAAGTGCAAAATGAAAAATCATTTTGTAGACATCGCAAACCGGTTTTTTTGACTTTTTGACCTTTCGACATTTTGACTTTTTGACGAATCTTAAAACAATGAAGCGACTCATTTTTCTGGCGATTATTTTAGGAGGGTGTTCAAGCATGATGCCCTTGCAGCGAAGCGGGCTGATCACTGCCTTTCATCTAATTGAAGACCAAGAATATGCAGAGGCTCGGGATTATATCGAAAAAATGGTTGAGGACGAAGAAGCTGTCGGATGGCCCCGCACGTGGCATGCCCGCGGCCTGTTGTATCAGAATGCCTATCGTCAGGGAAAGGAAAGAAACAACAGAAACCTTTATGCAATGAAGGACCGACAGCTTTTTGTGGTGTATGAATCTTACGAAAAAGCACTTTCTTTAGATGCTGGCAGCAGGATACGCAACCAGCTTGCACCAAGATATGTATTGCTTGCCAACGACATTCAGGCTATGGGCCAGCAAAGTTTTGATAAAGGTAACTATGATGAGGCCCTGGAGGCTTTTGAGACGGTGGAGCAGATCCGGCAGGGAGAACTGCTAAACCTGGACACCGATACCACGCTGCTGTACAACATGGCAATGGCGGCCATTAAGGGTGGGCAGCACGACAAAGCCATCCAATACCTGCACAGGCTTGATGCATATCATTATGGAACCAACGTGACCCACTTGTTATCAGAAGAATACCTTAAACAGGGTGACACTCTTCAGGCCACCAAGGTACTTCAGGAGGGTATCGAAAAGTACGACGATAACATAAATCTTGCCCTTCTGCTGGCTAACACAAAATATGAGATGGGCCTTGTAAGGGAAGCCCTCGATATGCTACAAAACAAATCGGAAGTGCATCCTTCATCCCATGAGTTTCCATACACAAGGGGCCTTATCCTTCAAAAAGAAGGCAATTACGAAGAGGCTATTGTAGCTTATTGGGAATCAATGGAACTGGGGTCCCAAAAACCCATCATATACGCCCATATTGCTACCTGCTTTTATAATATCGGAATAGAGATTGAGGAACAGGCCAGAACAATAAATCGCAACGCACAGGTACAGCTTAAACGGGCTCGCTCTACGGCAGCACTCGAATCTGCAACCGAATGGCTCAACAAAGCCCTGGAACTTGAAACCCGTGACCCAGCGACTCTTGCCATCATAAGGGATCTTTCCTCCCTGCTCGACATAACAAAAAGAGTGGAGAGCCTGAATAACGAAACGCTGGAAAACGATGAGAAAGACGAAAACTCAAATGCTCAATGACATGGTGATCCCAAGGAACTGTTTAAGCTGCACACGGGGTTTTTCCCTGGGACTTCCATCAGGCAGAGTCACCGGATCACCCTGGTCGTCAAGCACAGGGAAGAGAATATTCTCATCGTAGATCAGATGCAGGTTTAAACTTACTGTAAAATACCAGCTGATCTTCTTCTCCAGGTTAATCTCCCAATCCACATCCACATTCTGCGGGCTATCCAGGTAGTTGGAAAATAACCTGACAGAATTTTGTATTTTTAGGTCATCAAGCAACGTCATCTCATTATTGATTACCAGCTGTCCACCCATCTCGTGCCTGGCTCGCTTGCCACGCTCAATACCATGTGCCCGCTGGTTGACCTGCGTGGTGTCAAGCACAAAGGTGCTCCGATATGAGAGGGCAGAGAAATTCAGTGTGGTATTTGCAAAAGGTTCGTATTCAAATCCTGCTCCAATAGTAAAGGTTCCCGGGCTCAGAAATCTGGAGATGGGGATGGAGTCATTGGGATAGTCATAACCTTTGGAAACCTGTGTCTTTCCGTAAAACACCGAGCTGAAATCAATGTTTTCGCTGATGTTTTTGTTCATCTGCGAGTTCAGCTCCAGGATGTCTGTATTGGTTCTGAATCCGAATTCTTCCGAGATGATGTTCCCATATCGGAAACGGGCACTGTTGGTCCACTTGATTTCTGAGTCAATGTTGCGGTATTGCGCCCTGACCCGCAGATCAAGCAAGCTGGCCAGTGAGCTCTCCCCTCCCCTGGCCCAGTTGGAGAGATAATTCTGGTTCAGACTGAAAGCGCTCGACAGTCCATAGCGCCAGGTACCCGGAATCTCATCCAGTGGCTGCAATGGTAGAAGGGAGTGGTCTGGCTCCAGTGTGGTGATGGGGATGTCATCAGCTTCCATCTTACCCATGCGCTCCACATGAATGTCATCTTCCAGCACCAGCCTTATCTCGTGTTTAGATGGGTTTCCCATCCATATGGTGATGGAATCGTTTTCTTGATTCCGCACCCAATAGCGCATCAGGTCATCCGGTTCGGCAGTAAGCCAGAATGGCTGTCGTTCTCCGGTATGATCACTGATATATAAGGGAATGGAGTCCCGTACATAAATATGATGCAGGAGTTCCTCCACGGCCATCCGCAGGGAGTCCGGTGTCATCCTGCCCGGCACCACATAAAAGGGCGAATCCTCGTCTGCCACGAAGACCTGGTATCGCTCAGAGATCACGACGTGTGAGGAGTCAGGCAGAAACGCCAGCTCTTTTCGTGAACCAGGTGGAAACAATGGGGGCCGGATGTCCTGATCTGCCACCCGGTGAAGGGTGATGTCGCGGGATTTGAGATATAAGGTATCAAGAAAAACTTCTGTGATGGTGTCGGGCTCATGCCAGATTGAGTCAACAAACACCTGCAGTTCGGGGAGGGTGTCGACACGGTTGGTGACAATGGTCTTCTTGTTAATAAAAGTCTTTTGGGTAATGAAAGGCTCTTTCTCAAGCGGCACGGTATCCACGATAAATACCGTGTCGTTAAACCACCGCAGCGGAATGGTGTCATACCGGGCAAGCGTGGTCAGCTCGGGACGAACAGCATCATAGTCAAAACCAAGAATACGCGTTTTTACACTGTCAAAAGACTCGTTGTAATGATCCACGAGTCTGGACAAGAAGAGGGACAACGTATCCCCTTCCTCCCGCCAGAGGCTGTCCAGCTGCAGCAGGCTACCAATGTATTCAGATGCCGCTGATGGCTTGAAACGAATGGAGTGAACAGGCAGGGTGTCATTTTTTACTTGCTCGATGTCTTCCGGAGGCTGAGCAGCACCAGAAACCGAAGCCAATGTGGTGATCAGGACTATCAAAACAACACGCATAACAAAAAAATCAAGTGAATAAGATTTGCGACCACAAATTTAACGTCTTAATCCAAACGAAGGGGTGCCGAAAAGATTGTTGTTCTATGATTTCAAAATTGCTGTTATTTTTACACGCTGAAGCATTTGGCAGATGCATGCAATTTGGTATAAACAGCAAAGCTATGTCTGTACTAGCGATGATCATTGTGTTGCCGGTGTTGTTCAGCTTGGTGCTGCGCTTTCGCCCTTTCAAGGGAGAAAAAACCATCAGGCGCATCACCGCTGCAGGGTCCCTGCTCGCCCTGGTGGGCATCGGCTATGCTTTTCGCGTGGATGTTGACACCTGGCAATTGCTGTTTCCCCCACATGCCCATGCCTTGCTCCACCGGTTCAGCCATTTCATGGTATTTAGCACGAGAGGCTCTTCTGGCATGATGCTGCTGCTCTTCGCTGCGATGATGTGCTTTTTGGCTTTAAGCACCTTGCGTGATCAGGGCAAAAGATCCGACGAACACTGCTTTTTTGCCTGGTATTGGTTCAGCGCTGGACTGGGATTTGCCATATTCTCCGCAACCCACTTGTACCTGCTCGTTTTTTTGTGGGGAGTATCTCTCGTCCCCTTGTATATGCTGGCAAGTGGATTTTCGGACGAACTTGCGGCCCTGGGCAAAAAAACACTGATCATCCATGGCGGCGTACATGTCTTGATGGTCACCGGTGCCGTGATGTCCGTATCGCTAAGTGGAACGGCTGACATGGCCAGCATGCAGACAACCACCAAAACTGCCGCTGGCACAATGAGCTTTCTGCTCCTGCTAACCGGTGGACTTGCCGCTACTGGGATTCTGCCCTTTCACTCGTGGATTAGCCCGTTTTCAAAATATGCCAGCGGCAGGGTCTTTGCGCTGATGCCCCTGGTTTTTCAACGGCTTATAGGCACCTACCTGCTGATCAGGTTGTGCCACGATGTTTTTACTCTGAGCGGAACCCTGCAAGTCATCCTGATCGCACTCGGGTTGATCAGTGCCACCTTTACCCTTTTTATGGCGTTGGGCAGGCCTGAGCAACAATCAACACTTGCTTATCTGCACATTGCGCTTGGTGGAGTAGTCCTCGCGGGCATCGCCGCAGGCACGCAGGCCGGAATCCTTGCTTCTGTAGTCATTGCAGCTGTCGGCGGTGCTGCCATGATGCCATTTTTCCTGCACAACCTGCAACAATCCTATCATGCCGTTGCATCAAAGTGGCTTCCCAGGAAAGAAAGAAGGCTGTTCAAGTTACTGAATCGGCTGGGAGATACAACTTATACGGATTTATACGAGATTGGTGCAAAGGCTGTATTTGCAATGCACCGCCCATTAAGCCGCCTGCATGATGGCGTGTTGCAAACCTACCTGGTATGGGTCGTGGTCGCAATGATTATATTGTTTTTGTTGAAATGATTAGCCAATGAATACAGAGATTTACCTTGCCATTGTAATGATCATGATGATCATCCTGGCCCTCGCGGCGATTCACGCCAAAGACCTGCTTTCGGCAGTGATCGCCCAGGGAGGTATCGGCTATGGCCTGGTCATCTGCTTTCTGCTGCTGCAAGCGCCTGACTTGGCCATTGTGCAGATCGTGGCCGAGACCATCACCATCATCATCATGGTGGCCGTTTTGCACGACAGCACACGATATGAAGAACGATGTCCCACCTGCCCCCGGGACATTGTCAACCGATCTGCAGCCCTGATCCTGGTGGTCACCCTGATGTATTTTTTCGTGGATGCCATCCCGGCACTGCAACCCTTCGGAGAGCATACCCTCCGGATGTCAGCCAACTATGTGTACAATGCCATCGAAAAGACGGGAGCCACTAATTTAGTAAAAGGCGTATTATGGGATTTCCGTGCACTGGACACTTTGGGAGAGGCTGCCGTATTGTTTACCACGGCCATGGGTGTACTGGCCATTTTACGTCTGCAAGGCAAAAAATCTGTAAAATCTAATTAATCGCTGATTATGAAAGGAATGTCAGTCATCGTACAAAAGGTAGCGCAGTTGTTGAGCGCTTTGATTTTCGTTTTCGCAATGTATGTGATCACGCACGGACACATCTTGCCTGGCGGTGGTTTTACGGGAGGCGTACTGCTTGCCGGCTCTTTCATCGTCCTTGTGTTGGCACAGGGTCAGGGCTACCTGAAACTCAAACAGCAGCGGGAGAGGACCTCCCTGTTGGAAAGTCTTTCGGTTTTGCTGATCTTGCTGTTAGGGTTCAGCGGCCTGTTTGCCGGCTCCATGGTTTTCTTTGGGAGCTACCTGCCCAAGGGACAACCGGGAGAGCTCCTCAGCGCAGGCAACATTCCGATATATAGCATTTTGATCGGCATCAAGGTGGCCGCCACCTTGTTCACCATTTTTCTGGCACTGACCATCTATAAAGAAGAGGTTTCCAAATGACTTTGCATATACTTTGTTTCATACTGTTGCTTACCGGCTTATACGGGTTGCTGATCAGCCGCAACATCATCAAAATCGTGATTTCCCTTACCATTGTAGAGATCAGCATATTCCTGATGTTGATCCTGATCGGCTACATTGAAGGCGGACTGGCTCCCGTGATTTTCAAGGAAGAAGTGCTGCCACACCAGGCGGTGGTGGACCCGCTGCCGCAAACCATGGTGCTGACGGCCATTGTGATCGCACTGGCCACGAACTCCATGATTCTGACCATGGCCATCAGGTTATACAAGAAATACGGAACATTTGACATTCAAGAGATCAGCAAGTTGAAATGATAAATCGATGGAAAACCCTGTCTTGATATTCTTCATTTTCCTGCCCTTCCTGGCGGCCTTTCTTATACCGCTGCTGAACCTCTTTTGGGACCAGGCAAAAACCTTTGTGCTGCCGCTGGCAAGCTTTGTGCTTTTACTGCTGGCCCTCATCATCGTGATCAATCCGCCACAGTCGACGCAGTACATCCCGGGGGGCTGGTATCCCATCGACAATATCCCCGTTGGCATTCACCTGGTAGGTGATGGACTGAGCAGGTTCATGCTGCTGATCATCAATTCGATTGCATTTCTTTGCGCCATCTACGCCATCCCTTACCTCAGGCTCTTTACCGGACAAAAGTATTTCTACACCCTCTTCTTACTGCAGCTGGCAGGCCTGAACGGGGTTGTCCTGGCGGGCGACATGTTCAACCTGTTTGTGTTCATGGAAGTGACGGCAAAGGCTTCCTATGCGCTGGTGGCCTTTGGGGTGAGAAAAACCGAAATCGAGGCATCCTTCAAATACCAGGTTATGGGCGGACTGGCAACCCTTTTTATGTTATTTGGGATTGCCATGCTATACTGGATGACTTCCACGCTGAACATGGCCGACATTTCCGTGGTTTTGCAGAACGACCACGCCGGGAACACCAGCGCGATTCGGTTTACCCAGCTCTTTCTGCTTGCAGGTGTTGCAATAAAATCAGCCATGATCCCCTTTCATGCCTGGCTGCCCGACGCCCACTCCTCTGCACCATCACCCGTATCGGCCATGCTCTCAGGGGTGGTCATCAAAGTACTTGGTGTGTATGTGATCCTCCGATTATTTATCAACGTCTTTGCTCCCAGCGAGTTTCTGTCGATGGTGATTGCAGTGCTTGGAGGCATCTCCATGACGGCCGGGGTGATTTTGGCGATCGGGGCCTGGAATATAAAACGGCTGCTGGCCTATCACAGCATCAGCCAGATGGGCTACGTGCTGATGGGCATTGGCATCGGAATGGGAGTCGTCGCTGGTGGTGGCAGCCCCGAAGCAGTCGCGCTCACGTTTACCGGCGCCCTTTTTCATATGATTAACCACGCCGTTTTCAAGGGCCTGCTATTTTTAACGGCGGGGTCGATTGAATATTCCACAGACAATCTCGACCTGAAAAAGATGGGTGGGCTGGCACGGTATATGCCGCTTACGATGGTCACCTCTTTTGTAGCCTCCATGGCCATTGCGGGCATCCCACCCTTCAATGGCTTTTTCAGTAAATTTGCCATCATCGTGGCAGCCATCCAGGGGGGGTACCATTTCAGGGCAGCCCTGGGCCTGCTGGTAGGCATCCTGACCCTCGCCTCCTTTGTAAAGTTTCAGCGATATGCGTTTTTTGGAAAGCCCAGGCCCGGGTTGACCCTGAAACACACCCCCTTGCTGATGAAAGCTTCCATGATCACCATGGCCGTGCTTTGTGTGGTCATGAGCCTGTTTATTTTTCCTGAAGTCAGGGCCATATTTCTCGATCCCGCAGTGAGCACGCTGCTGGAATCCACAGACTACGTCCTAAAACAACTATGACGATGCAAACGAAATACATTGTACTCTTTGTTATTGCCTGGATATTCTGGCTTTTGCTGACCTGGTCGGCACAGGTGGCCTCCGTGGTCACCGGCATGGTGGTGGCAGTCATTACTTCCATGTTGTTTGGACAGTATTTCTATACCTCCATTTATAAGCTGAGGCAGTTCAGACGCTTTTTTACGGTCTTCCCCTTTTTAGCATTTTTTACCTGGCAGACCATCAAAGCCAACTTTGACGTGGCCTGGCGGGTGTTGCATTACAAGGTGCCGATTCAACCTGCCATCATCAGGGTCCCACTGAATGTACAAACAGATATGTCCAGGGCTGTGCTGTCGTGCGCCCTGACCATGACCCCGGGCACGATCGTCATCGACATCCAGGAAGACTGCATGTACGTGCACTGGATTTACGTAGACAAGCGCGATCCGGACAATTATGCCCTTGAGCGCATCCGCAAGTATGAACGATACATCCAAACCATATTCGACTGATTATGCTGACTTATTTGCTATACATCCAGCTATGCATCCTGGTGTTCCCGCTTTACCGGATCATCTTTGGCCCAACCATTGCCGACCGGATCGTGGGCATTGAGAAGCTAGGCACCCTGGTGACGTCCATCGTGGTGATCATCATGCTCATCAGCGGCAAGGTCTGGCTGATAGACATCGTGATTGCCTGGACCATATTAAGCTTCATCAGCAACCTGACTTTAGCCAAATATCTCGAAAACAAAAAATTAAATGACTGATATTCTTTGTAGCATATTGTTTGTGGTGGGCACCCTTTTCCTTCTGTTCAGTGGGGTCGGCCTGGTTCGTTTGCCAGACGCTTATAATCGCCTGCAAGCCAGCACCAAGGCCATTACGCTTGGGATGTGCAGCATGCTCTTGGGCGTGGCCATCAAATACGGTCTGAATGCAGAAGGGGTAAAAGCCATTCTGGCTATCATGGTGATCTTCGCCACGGCCACCGTGTCGGCGCACACCCTGGCCAGAGGGGCCTACCGCTTTGGCATCAAGCCCCACGAGAAGACCTTTCGCGATGATTGCAGCCGGGCGCCAGACAACCCGGAAGCAAAAAGACCACAATCCATTGAATAGTAAAAACACCTTGCCGGCCTGGGCCTGCATGCATCATAAAGGTTAAATCAACATTTCTTATCCTGAATTGCTCACCGTAACCACCACTTCTCTTTTCTTGCGCGGGCCATCAAACTCACACAGAAAGATATTTTGCCAGGTTGAGAGACCCATTGTAGCATTGATGATGGGAATCGTCTCCTGGGGGCCTGTGATACCAGCCTTGAGGTGTGAATCGCCGTTGCCGTCCTGAGCATCATGCAACCACACACCCCGGGGAATCAGTTTCCGGAGCAACTGGATCACATCCGTCTGCACGGAATCATCCCAGTTCTCCTGTATCATGATCCCGGCAGTAGCTCCCCGCACATATACGTTTACAATACCTTGTTGGACACCCGAGCAGGAAACGATGCCTGCAACCTCATCAGTTATGTCGTAAAGCCCTTCGCGCGAATTTGTCGGAATGTAAAAAGTCTGCTGCATGGTGATTGCCTGTTGAAGTTATTCAAAATTAACCTGATATGCTATCTTTATTACAGGATCTCAATGTTACTCATTTACAAAATTACAGTAATCCCGGTTAACAGATCATTTGAGCACTTCAAAATATTCTCATTGACAGCCAGGGGGCGGTTCAAATGGTCGCTGCTGCATGAACCACATTATTCTTTAAGATGTGCAACAACGTACAGGGTTGTTCATAATCGAACACAAACATACAGTCTGCGTTCGCAGACTCAAACGAAAAGTACTGAAAAGCAATATAGTGAATGATTTTGCATGGATTTTGATTCTAGAGGTAAAAGCCACATTGTATATTATAAACATATCAACATATGTTTAAAGCCTATCTAGTTGCTGCATGGCGAAGTCTTCGCCAGGGCAGTCTTTATTCAGTGATCAATGTACTGGGGCTTTCGCTTGGACTTGCCGCAGCCATCCTGATCCTGCTGTATGTGCATCATGAACTTACGGCTGACAGGCACCACGAGCACTTCGATGAGCTATACCGTGTCGGCATTGAGATAGGCATTGGCGGACCACCAGTGACGGCGGCTGTCAGTTCATATCCCGCTGGTCCGACGCTGAAGGAGCTCTACCCGGAAGTCACCGATTTTGTGCGGCTTGGCTCGCTCGATTTGATGCTCAGTGATGCCCTGGTGGAATACAATGAGCAGGCCCTATACGAAAAAGGCATCCTGCTGGTGGATTCCAACTTTTTTGATCTATTCACGCATCCGGTGGTTTATGGAGATCCAAAAGCAGCCCTCCGGCACAACGATGTGGCGGTACTGACCCGAAGCACTGCCGAACGCATATTCGGTCCGGGTGATCCGACAGGAAAGCAATTCCGTTTTCACCAGGAGTTTAATGTTGAAGTCGGTGCAGTGATTGAAGATATCCCTGACAACGCCCATCTGAAGTTCCGCATGCTGTTGTTCTGGAATTCACTGAATAATTTAGCTGGAGGATATATGTCCTCAGATACTTTTCTCGACAACAACATTTTTACCTATCTGCGGGCCAGCAGCGATCTGAACACCCCGGAGATGCGGCAGAAGCTCGAAACCTTTATCGAAGAACGTGTACTTGTCGATTCCCCCATACAAAATCTTAATTTGGTGTACCGGTTGCATTTGCGACCGGTAAGCGACCTTTATTTCATGACGGATGAAATGTATGAGCCATCAAACCCTGAGCACATTCCCGCCAAGGGAAACCGGATGTTTGTGTATATATTCATTACCGTGGCTGTTTTCCTGACGCTCATTGCATCCATAAACTACATGAACATGGCCGTGGCACGTTCAGGCCGGCGCTCCAAAGAGGTGGGTGTGCGCAGGGTGCTCGGGGCTGATAAGGGTAGCCTGATCCGGCAGTTTTTAACCGAGTCCATGCTCACCGTGGTGTTAGCCCTGGTAATTGCCCTGCTGTGGGTAGAGCTTCTGCTTCCGGTGGTCAATCACCTGCTGATGAAGGATCTTGCTTTTTCCTTGCTGCTCGATGACTGGAGAATGATCGGGCTCGTGCTTTTGCTGACCCTGATCACGGGATTGATCTCAGGGAGTTATCCTGCCTTTTACCTGTCGCACTTCCGCCCTTCAGATGTGCTTAAATCACAAGTGAAACTATCAGACCGCAATTTACTGACGCGTAAGGTGCTGGTGGGCCTGCAGTTCACGATTTCGGTTTTCATGGTCATTGCCACCTTTTTTGTGATGCAGCAACTCTCCTACATGCGTAATAAAGACCTGGGGTATACCACACAGGATATCATGATTGTAAACGTAGCTGACCTATCGGAAGATCGGCGCGTAAGCTTGCAGCGTGCTGTGGATCAGCTTGCCGCAGTGAAAAGGACCAGTCTGGCAAACAGCATACCCGGACCGGGGTCAGTATTGCCAAACTGGGGCCTCAGCGTAGAAACAGCCGATGGGTTCATGGACCGCATGCTGCCATTATACCAGGTGGATGGCAATTTCGTGGATCTTTACGACATGGAAATGACCCGGGGCAGGTTCTTTGATCCGGATCAAACAACCGACCTGGTGGATGGTGTGGTGATTAATGAAGCGGCTGCAAGGCTGCTTGAATGGGAAGATCCCATCGGGAAACGAATCGGCAGGGTTAGTCACGGCGATTACAAACGTGTGATCGGCGTGGTCAGCAATTTCCACACGTCCTCACTGGAGTCCGATATTGGCCCCCTGGTCATTCTTGGAGAGGGAGAAGGCGTCTATCTGCATATAAAATTATCGTCCGGTCATATGCAGGAAAGGATATCGGCGATTGAGGCTACCTGGCAGGACATCGCCGGCATGCTTCCCCTCCGCTATGAG
>PWNO01000021.1 GCA_003557765.1 Bacteroidales bacterium | reverse complement strand
CCACCATAAACGGATTAACGCTGGTACGGGCACCAAGCCAAAGGATATCGACATCGTGCTTAAGGCATAATTCTGCATGTCGCGGTTGTGCTACCTCAACGGCAATTCTCAGACCTGTTTCCTTTTTGATCTCTTGTAACCAAGGCAATGCTTCTTCTCCAACGCCTTCAAAATTGCCTGGTCGTGACCGTGGTTTCCAAACTCCGGCACGCAATACAGGGACCTGTTTGAGCATTGCAAGCTCTTTTGCCGTAGTTTTCAGTTGATGGAGGTTTTCTACGCTACAGGGGCCTGCAACGATCAATAGGTTTTGGTACAGGGGCAACCAGGAGTCCAATGGGGTAAACGACAGCGGTTCTGATCCAGCCATGATTGCTGTTTTTTTTGCAAAGATAGCAAAGAAACGCACAGCCATGTGTCATTACCCGGTCCGGATAAAAAAACCGGAGGTTCATGGTGATGAACCCCCGGCAAACTTTTGGTTTCAAATAATCAGTGAACAAAACACAAGAGTGTCTTGCCAAATCCGAATTTTAGCGCGGTATGATGTCGATGATCACCGTACGGTTATAGAATCTTTCTTCCGGATAACGGTTTTCGAATGGTGCATGTTCTTTCATCTCACCAAAGCCATACACTTCAAATTCTACACCATCGACGCCATATGTTGTCAATGCCTGTTCAATGAGGTTTTTGGCACTCCTGGCGCGCTGTAATGAGAGGTGGTAATTGTGGTCAACATTACCAATGATGTCGGTATGTCCGTGTACGATCACTCTCGCATTTTCGGGCACAAGCGGCACTATGGCCTCCACAAGGTACTCTTTGTAAGGAGCAGGTGTTTCAGAAATGTCAAATTCATAGAGCATGCTGAAACGGATGACATGTTCATCTTTTACCTCTTTTGGAATCAGTTCAAGGGTAGTTTCCCTGGTAAATTCGAGTCCTTCTCTGGAAACACCTTTCATCACCACTTCAAACAGCCCGGGTGCAGCTACGTCAAAGATCTCCTGGCCGGGAACACTTTCCATGTTTTTGGTGAAGGGACCAAACTCTAGCACCAAACCGTTAGGATCAGTAAGCTCGACGTGCCATTCTTCCATGTACCTTTCGGCGTTTGTAAGTGTAAATATGACGTGGCTGTCGAGTTCTCCTTCATCTGACCGTGAGAACATAACAGGTTTAAGCATTGAAGAGAGTCGTCTTACGTCGGTCATGAGGAGTTCTTTATCCCTGGTAAGGATATCTACTCTGCGGTCGCTGTCCATACGCAGCTCCACGTCAGTTTGCTGTGCATGGCGATAGGATCTCACTTCCGGCCATTCAGCACCTCTTGTGGTTATGCGTTGCGGTGCGATATTGAAGACTGATACCAGGTATTCCTTGATGGCGTCAGCTTGTTGCGCACCAATGGCTGTGCCCTGGCCTGCTGAGCTTCCCACGAGTGTTATGCTGGTATTGGCGTTGTTGCGCATTCTGTCGCCAAGGATGTTCAGGATGTTGTAATAAACGTACATCTGGCTGTAACCGCGTCCACGTGTGTTAATCAACACCTGATCTTTCAGCTCGGCTTCACTGAATTGCTGTGCCTCATCGCTGCTGAGCAGGACATACCGATCGGGTAAAGAAGTGGCTCCTTCATCAAAGAATATGTAGTTCCTTAGCGGGAACACTTCGTTGGTGATCCTGCGTTTTTCAAGCACCGGTGGGCGTATAGAGAATGCCACAGGTGGTTCTGTGATTTCTGGTTCAACTTTCGGTTCAATCTCTTCCACTACTGGTTCGGGCTCCGGTGGTGGCAATGGAACAGGTACTCCCCGTCCAACTTTTAGGGCCAGTCCGGCTCTCACTGTGGTTATTGACCAGGTTTCTATATTCCTGGGTTCTTGACCAAAGTAGGGATGAAATGATACAAAAGGTGTTAACATCCATTTTGCCTGCCGTTCAGGTTTGGATAACACTATATCGTAGCCAGCTCCAACCTGCATGGATATCAACAGTTCATTCATTTCGTGTATTTCTGCTTCGTGTGACCAGATATCTGGCAGAAATTGCTGTTCTCTAGTATAGGTAAAATCGTGTTGATAGATATAGCTCAGTCTCGGTCCTGCAAAAATGTGGAAATTCCCTCTGAAAGGAGCAAATCTCAGAGCAGGTTCAAAAACGAAATAGCTCAGGTTGGTCTCCAGTTCGGAAAGGCAATCGCAGGGCGCCATTATTTCGTCCCATAGCCCACCTCTGCCGTCGTATCCGAGATTAAGGTTTATACCCCACATATCATTAAACCTATATTCAATCAGCGCAGCACCATAAGGTTTAATACCAAATCCATCATGAAAGGCAGCGGGAGCCATAAAAGGTCCATTCATGTATGAATCGGCACTTAAGTGCCGGGTTGTACCTTCATAGAAGTTAAAGTTTGCTGCTCCGGCAATTCCAAATAACCACTTTGGCATGGTATATACCTGTTGCGGTTCTTCTTGCTCTTGTTGTTCCTCCGCATGCAAAACGGGTGCCAGCATCAAAAAAAGCAAACTTAATAGCATAAACTTACTGATATGGTTTCTTTTGGGTTCTTTCAGCATCTTGTCGAAATTATATTGGTGTGTTTTCATGTCATTTTCTTTTTTTAAGTCCATACATGTTCAGGGGGGTCAGGGAAGAGAGATGGTTGCATTTCTAAGCCTCACGCCACCATCTTTAACCATTAAGCGGCCTGTAACACTTCCACCTGACTTCACACTTATACCTTGTTTTGAAAGAATCGTTCCAAAAAACTCGGTATTTTCACCAATCAGTACATTAGGCCCAAGAACTTCTCTGATACCAACTTGCCAGAAAATACGTTCCGGGTCAGCACCACCTTCCAATATGATGTTTCCACCTGTCTCAAGCAGTGATTCAACCTGGAAGATCCAGAATGCATATGGATTTCCACCTGCGTCTAAAGTAAGATCTCCATCAAAGACTTTAAGGTTTTTAGCTTCATAGATGCCGGGAGACAATGTTTTTCCTCCCTGGTTGCCTGACAGGAATATCGGTTGTGGATCATCTGCATTTGCAGCATTGGTGTAAGCTATTTTCAGAATCAATTTGTCTCTGATGAGCTTTTGCGGTAGTCCGGGAATAGGAATGGGTCCTGTTGCAAAAATATCACCATCCACATCTCCTTCTGTGATTCCAGTAATGTTTGCTGTAACACCCGGATAGAGTCCTACGTCACCGGTTACTGATGTCTGACCTTCTAAATTAGTGATATATGTCCCTGCAAGAATTGCATAACCACTGATCAGTCCAAGGTTGATAGGCAGCGGGATTTCATCAAATATCTGCTTCTTTGTGGTGAACTGCCAGGAGTAGTCATTCTCCATAACATTTCCATTTAAATCAGCTACGCCAGCTGCAACAACAGCTTCATAAGTTGTTTCATAGTTGAGGTCCTGATTCGGTGTGAATGTGATCACCATATCGGAATAAGAGACTACACCTGCAACGGTTTGGCCATTATCCATGTTTACGAGTGATATGCTCTCTCCTCCTATAGAATTTGGGTCAAGTGCTTCATTAAAGATTGCGGAAACAATGGTGTTAACCATTATATCCTCTTCTCCTTCATCTGGTATTGTATTAACCACATAAGGAGATGAAATATCATCCAATGTACCGGTTGTGAAGGCCCACTGATACTTCTCTTCAAGCGTGAAGTCATAGAGATCATAAACTTGTGTTGTAACCTCAACCGTGATGTCTGTGAGTTCAGGGAGGAATCCTGTTGGCGTGAATGTAGCGGTTTTATTTGTATAACTAATGCTTCCCGCAATTGGACCACTGGCATCACGCACTATAAAGGTGCTTGGATTAATGCTTTCAGGTTTCATCTGTTTGTTAAAGCTCACGGTGACGTTGCTGTTCAGCGGAACACGATCATCTAAAGCTTGAGGTGTATGGGTTTCCACTTTAGGACAAACATCTCTGAGTTCCCCCTCAAAGTCATCATCCATACAAGCACTCATAATCAAAAAAGGAACCAGCATAATAAAAAGGAGTATTCTTCTGCCTTTCGTTTTTTTATTACCTGGCGTCATTTGATTTTGTTTTTCTAATGTGTAAAAATGTTTCATAATGACCAGTTTTATTATGTGCATAATAATTGGACTCTGGATAAAGTGAGTAATTCAACAATGTGCAACCAAACGTTCTTGTAAATATATCAAAAAAATATCAAAATGAAAAAAAAACATTGGTTTTTGTTATAAAGTTTATTTTTTATGATAAAATTTTATTAGGTTGCCAAAAAAGGGGAGGCACTGATACCTCCCCCTTCTTTTTGTGGAAACGAATTACTCGAATTAATCAGTAACTTGAATTCTCTTGGTATATACACCTTTCTCGGTGGTAATCTGCACGAAATAGATACCTCTGACAAATCCATAAACATCAACTTCATGATGTTCTGTCATCATTGTGGCATCATATACGATCTGACCAAGCATATCAATCATACGAACACCTGTTATATTGATATTTGATTCAATTGTAAGGATGTTTCTAACCGGGTTGGGATAGAGCATCAATTCAACGTCAATATCGGTAACAGGGGTATCATCAACAGCCATTTCAACGTCCACGAAAACACTCTGATCTGTGACAATAACTTGTCCTTCAACAGTAAAGTAACCTTCATTCACTACAGTGTAATCGTATGTACCTGCTGTAATGCCATCAAACGAATAGTCTCCGGCAGCATTCTGTACACCATCGAGTGTTACAGTTGCATTTTCCAGAGGCAGGTTGTCGGCATCTACAACATTAAAGGAGACGCGGAAAGTACGGTCAGGAATTTCGAAATCTATAGTTACGATTTCCGACATTCCAGTCGTATAGACAGATCTTACACCGGCAGTATAAATGCCTGTTGAGAGTCCTGTAAATACGTAATCTGTTGCAATGATAGGCTCGTCAACAAGTAGTGTTCCATCCAGGAATACATCAAATCCTACGAATGCTTTTGAATAATTATCGGCAAGTATGTCGCCGGCCTCAAAAGGTGAATCGACAGGAATAAACACTGGTGGTACATTTGAAACAGCAGTATTCAAATCATCACTATTGTCAATAGCTTCATGCTTTATACCATAGGCACGCAACAGGAAGTTTACTTCAAAGCCATCATTCTCTAGCGGTATGAATGCGTCATCTGTACTTATGTCGAATATGGTAAATTGTGTACCTGGCTGGAATTCCCAGGGTGCACCAACACCATTATCAACTGCCAGTGACAGATATCCATCGTAGCTAAGGCCAATGAAGAAGCCATCAGGTGCATCGATCGGAGATGAGAAAGTGTATTTGTTCCACTGGTTGTCCACATTTGGAACAGCACTATTGGTATAGAGGATGTTGTTCTTGTCTGGATAACCAAGATCATCAAGGCCAAGCACCCATACTTTAACAGTAGCGTGTGTACCTTCTTCACTGGTAAGCCACCAGATAACCTCCTCAAGTTCAGCAGCATAATGATGCGCTGATCCCATCACACTGTTCAATGTTCCCTGGAATCCAAGCTGGCCGGCAACAACTCCGTCATCATAACGGAACTGGTGCAATCCATCATTCCAGACAAACAATGCATCCCCATGGTCATATCCTTCAGTATAAACCTGCAGGTTGAAAGGTGCTTCAATAACATCCTGCATGTGAATCGTCAAATCTATTGCCTGATCAACAACGCTGAATGGGAAGTCTAAGACATCCTGATAATGGTCAGCGGTGATATCGGCTGTGTATTCACCAATCAGCAGCATGATTGAAGCCATACCGTTTGCATCGGTAATGAGTTCCTCTTCTACACCTTCTATATGTATCACTGCTCCGGCAATTGGGTCTTCGTCTGCTGAATCTTCAACCACATAGAATGTGACCTCAAATTCTACCAGTTCAAAGTGCGCGATCAATGTAAGATCACTTGCAGGCATTGTGATAATATTATCCGGTGAACCAGAAACAAAATTACCGTCTTCATCGGTCCACTCAACAAATTCCCATCCTTCATTGGGGATTGCGTCTACGTCAATGCTATGACCACAGTTATATACTCCTTCTCCTGTAACAACACCACCTTCGGCAGGGTTAGCTACCAGGGTCAGGGTATATTCGGGCTGTGATACGTTAAAGCTTGCAGCAAGGGTAATTTCCTGACAAAGGTCAGTAATTGTCCAGGTAACCTCAACTGAGCCGCCTTCACAATGTTCGGGTATTTCAGCAAGATCGCTGTCGTTTGTAACAACAGGATCACATCCACCTTCAATATTGAGAGCTTCTGTTTGTGCAATTACCCAAGCATTAAACGCATCATCAATTTCCTCCTGGTTTGCGAAGTCGTTTCCATCTTCGTTAGCATCCACAGGGTCAACATATGTGATTGGTTCTGGTGCTGTTAGCATAAATGTGGCCTCTACCGGTATGGTCTCACAAAGATCTTCTATAACAAATGAGATCTCTACGCTGCCACCATCGCACAGAACAGGTGCTTCATAGCCGCTCAGATCGGGCAATTCTGCATCGCAACCGCCTGATACGTCAAATTCAGCAATCCAGGCAGCAAACGCTGCATCAACCTCTCCCTGGTCGGCAAATTCACATGCATCATAAGTTGCATCAGCAGGTGCTTCAACAACCAGTGGTGCAGGTGCTGTCAGTATAAATGTGGCCTCTACCGGTATGGTCTCACAAAGATCTTCTATAACAAATGAGATCTCTATGCTACCACCATCGCACAGAACAGGTGCTTCATAACCACTCAGATCGGGCAATTCTGCATCGCAACCGCCTGATACGTCAAATTCAGCAATCCAGGCAGCAAACGCTGCATCAACCTCTTCCTGGTCGGCAAAGTCGCATGCATCATAAGTTGCATCAGCAGGTGCTTCAACAACCAGTGGTACAGGTGCATTAAGTGTAAAGGTAGCTTCAATGAAAAAGGCCTCGCAAAGATCGTCAATTTCAAATGAAACATACACACTACCACCCTCGCAAAGTTCCGGTGCCTCATAACCGCTCAGATCCGGCAATTCTGCATCGCAACCGCCTGATACGTCAAATTCAGCAATCCAGGCAGCAAACGCTGCATCAACCTCTCCCTGGTCGGCGAAGTCGCATGCATCATAAGTTGCATTAGCAGGTGCCAGAATCACCAGTGGTGCGGGTGCTGTTAGCATAAATGTGGCTTCAACCGGTATGGTCTCACAAAGATCCTCTATAACAAAGGATACTGTAACAATACCACCTTCGCAAAGTTCTGGTGCCTCATAGCCGCTCAGATCCGGCAATTCTGCATCGCAACCGCCTGATACGTCAAATTCAGCAATCCAGGCAGCAAACGCTGCATCAACTCCATCCTGATCGGCAAAGTCACATGCAT